>JAICEH010000049.1 GCA_025924275.1 Gemmatimonadales bacterium
AGGCAATGCGCGCACCGGCCGGGTCGAGCGCCGGCGGCGCCGGCGGCACCGACTCGGCCACGAACCGCGGCGTGCCGCCGGCGGCGTCCACCTCCCAGGCCCCACGCCGCCCCGCCCGCTCACCCTGGAAGGCGATGGTGCGCCCGTCCCGCGACCAGGTCGGGTCGAGGTCCTCGGCGGTGTCGCGCACCGCGTGGGTGAGCGGGGTGGCGGCCCCGCCCTCGGCGGGAAGCGTCCAGAGCTGCCCGAGCAGGTCGAACACGATCGTCCGGCCGTCGGGGGAGAGATCGAAGCCGAGGGTGGTTCCCTCGCTCACCGTGAGGGAGATGGTCTCCGGGCCGGTGGGGGCCGGCGGGAGCGTGCCCGGAGGCGGCGCGCAGCCGGCGATGAACAGGGCGAGGAACGGCAGGCGGCGGGTTGCCAGGCGCACGCGGGCCTCCGGGTCGGCGCCATCCTACCGCCCGGGACGGCCGCCCGCAACGGCCCCTCGGAACTGCCTCACCGCGGGGAGCGCGGAGGCGGCGCGGAATGCGGCCGGGAATCACGACTGCCTCCGAAAGCACTGCCCCACCCCGTCCCCATGCTTGATGTGGGGGCGGGGTGGGGCAAGGATCCTTCACCGTTCCTCCGCGGTCCTCGGCGGTCCTCCGCGTCCTCCGCGGTCGCTGCGGCCTAGTTCGCCGCGGCGAGCTCCCGCACGACGCCGGCGAGCTTCCGGACCTTCGCCCCGTCGGTGCTCTTGCTCGCATCCCGGTCGAGCTCGCCCGCCAGCCGCCCGAGCGCGGCCTTCCGCTCGGTGGCCGGGGCCCGCTCGGCGCCGGCCAGCGCCTCGCGCACCGCATCCACCCGCGGCGCGCCGCCTGCCAGGCCGTTCGACCGGCCCAGCTGGTCCAGGTAGGCGCGCGCCAGCGCGAAGCTGGCCGGCCAGACGAACTTCCGCTGGCCCTGGGTGTTGAAGTGGTCGAACTTGACCGTCTTCGCGGCGTCGATCTCGTTCTGGCTCAGGTACGGGCTCGGGGCCAGCTCGAAGATGTCCAGCCCGCGGGAGATCTCGGAGCTCACGATGACGCCGTTGTACCAGTACACCGACCACGACCCGCCGCCCTCCATCCGCTCGGCATTCACCGGCCCGCGGTCGAAGAAGGCGATCTCCACCGGGCGCGCGGCGTCGGTCCAGTCGAACACCGAGATCCCGCCCTGGTACCAGGCCTGCACCATCACGTCACGCCCCGGGATCGGGATCAGCGACCCGTTGTGCGCGACGCAGTTCTCCTGCGCCGTCTGCGGCGCCGGCAGCTTGTAGTAGCTGGCGAACTTCATCTTCCGGTCCGCGATCGTGAAGATCGCGTCGGCGCCCCACTCCTTCGGGTCGCTCGCCCGGCACTTCGGCCCGCCGCCCCCGCCCCACTCGTCGGAGAAGAGGATCTTGGTGCCGTCGTTGTTGAAGGTCGCCGAGTGCCAGTAGGAGAAGTTCGAGTCGGACACCGCCGCGATCCGGACCGGCCGCGCCGGGTCCCGGATGTCGAGCAGGAAGCCGTACCCCTCGCAGGCGCCGCCGGCGAGCCCGATGGCCGGGTAGACCGTGATGTCGTGGCACTGGGTCGGGCCGCGGCGGCGGCCCGAGCCGTCGCCCTGCGGGCCGACCATCGCGGCGATGATGCCGGGGAGGGCGGTGCGGAGCGCGGCGCTGTCGGCCCCGGTGGGGGCGCCGGTGCCGTTCCGCGCCTTCACGATGCTGTCGAGCATCGGCCGGGTGAACCCCGAGGGCAGCACCCGCTCGCGCCCGAAGATCTCGGCCGTGTACATCCCCCTCGCCTTCGCCTCGGCCAGCTCCTTCTGCTGCGCGGCGATGTCCTCCGGGGTCTCGCCGTGGCTCGGCGGGGCCTCGAGGTCGTTGAAGATCCGGGGCGAGCTCACGATCGCCGCCTGCTCCGGATGGGCCAGCGGCACCTTGATGACCTCGATCCGGAAGAGGGCCGAGTTCGGGTCGTTCTCCGGCGCCTCGTCGGAGCAGCCCGGCAGTTCGCTGGGCGAGCGGACCCCGGCCGAGCCCGAGATGTAGACGTAGACGTTCGCCGGGTCCTTCGGGTCGGCCAGCACGGTGTGGGTGTGCGAGCCGCGGCAGGTCTGCACGTTGCCCACGTTCCGCGGGGTCCGGATGTCGCTGATGTCGAAGATCCGGAGGCCGCGGAGCCGGTCCTTGCTCACCGTGTCCCGCACGCCCTGGGTGCCGCAGTCGAGCCGGCCGGAGAGCCCTTCACCCGAGATGAAGAGCAGGTTGCCGTAGACCGACACGTCGCTCTGCGAGGCGGGGCAGACGTAGGCCGTGGCCAGCACCGGCGCCGACGGGTTGGAGATGTCCCAGATCTGCCAGCCGTGGTAGTTGCCCTGGATGGCGTACTTGCCGCTGAAGGCGAGGTCCGAGTTGGTGATCCCGGCGAAGCCCTCGGCCGGCCTGGTCTTGGAGAGGACGCGCAGGTTCCACGTCGCCTCCCCGGCGTCGTGCAGCCCGGCCTTGAGGCCGACGCGCGGATCGGGGCTGGGCGCGCCGGCAGCCATCCCGCCGGTCGGCGCGGGCGAGCCCGAGTAGGTGGCGGTGGAGCCGCCGCACGCCGCCACCGCGAGCAGCGCCCCGGTGGCGAGGAGCGACAGGCGTGCCTTCGACTTCGTGGTCGTCACTGGGTGCCTCGTTGGAGGATGAGGGTGGCGAGCATCTCTTCCATTCGCGCGATCTCGGTGGACTGGTCCACGTTGACGTCGGACGCGAACTTGAACACGGTCTCGTCCTGGCCGGCGCCCCAGGAGGAGAAGAGGTCCTGCACCATCGTCACGGCGCCGCGGTGGTGCTGGATCATCCCCACCAGGAAGCGTCGGTCGAACTCCGGCCCGGTGGCCGCCGCAAGCTCCCGCATCTGCTCCGCGGTGAGCATCCCCGGCATCCTTCCGCCGTGGGCCCCGCCGTGCACCATCACGGTCCCGCCCTCGACGTGCAGCTCGGGCACCGGCTGGTTCCGGTCCCGGAGCCAGCGCTGCATGATGGCGATCTCGTCCTGCTGGGCGTTGATGATGCGGGCGGCGAGCGTGCGGATGGACTGGCCCCCGGCGCGCGCCGGCGCCAGGTGGGCCATCTCGATCGCCTGGGCGTGGTGGCCGATCATCGTGCTCATGAAGCGGATGTCGGCCTCGGTATAGGGATACCGGGCGCTGTCGGCGCGGGCCTTCTCGGCCGCCGTCTGGCCTCCGGTGACGGGGCCCTCGGCCGGCACGGGGGAGCCCTGGACCTGGGCGGAGGACGGGGCGCACGCCGCCAGGGCCGACGCCAGCGCCGCGACTGCGGCCATCCTGCGTACCTGGACTGCCGTCATCCTGCTCCTTCGAGGGGATGGAACGAGGCGGAACTCGCGCGTAAGGCCGCGCGGCCACGATAGTTAGCCGGTCGGGCCGCGCGATGGAAGGGGTCGCCGCCGAGGGGCAATACGCGGCCCGGCACTCGAACGTTTCAGGTTGCTGGACGACCCCGGCCCGGCACCATTGGAGCCCCGATGCACTGGTTCCTCCTCGCCCTCCTCGCCGTCGCCGCCCTCTCGGGAGCCACCGCCTCCCTGGTGGGCTTCGGCATCGGGAGCCTCCTCACCCCGGTCCTCGCCCTGCGCTACGGGATGCCCGCGGCCGTGGCGGCGGTGACCATTCCCCACGCCGTCGCGACGGCGCTCCGGTGCTGGCGGCTCCGGGCCGCGGTGGATCGCACGGTCCTGCTCCGCTTCGGCCTGCTGAGTGCGGCGGGCGGCCTGCTCGGGGCGCTGCTCTACACCCGCCTGGGGGGCGGGTCGCTCACCCGGATCCTGGGCGGGCTCCTCCTCCTCACCGCGGCGGCACACCTGGGGGGCCTCGCGCGCCGCTGGCATCCGCACGGGGCGATGGTGGGGCTGCTCGGGTTCGGGTCGGGATTCTTCGGCGGTGTCGCGGGCAATCAGGGCGGGCTCCGGGCCGCCGCGCTCGGCGCCTTCGGGCTCGGGCCGGCGGCCTTCGTCGCCACCTCCACCGCCACCGGCCTCCTGGTGGATGCGGCGCGAACGCCGGTCTACCTCTGGCAGGTGGGCGGCACCCTGCTCCCGCTCTGGCCCGCCGTCGCGGTCGCCACCGCCGGGGTGGTGGCCGGCACCCTCGCGGGCGAGCGCCTGCTCCTCGGACTACCGCCCGAGCGGTTCGGGCGGATCGTGGCCGCGGCCATCGGCCTCCTGGGCCTCTGGCTGGTGCTGGGGAACCCCTGATTTCCCCTCAGAACTCAGGCCTCTCCCTTCCCCCCTCTCCCCCTCTCCCCTCTCCCCTCTCCCCGCTTCCACTCCCGCTCCCCGCTCCCCGTTGCCCGTTGCCCGTTCCCCGTTCCCCGTTCCCCAGACCACCAGCGCCACCTCCCCCTCCCCCTCCTCCACCCGCACCCTCGCCTCCGTCACGACCGTCGGCGGGAACCGGTCGAGCTTCCGATGCCCGATCGTGGTGCCGCGGGAGAGGACGCGCCACTGACTCCCGTCGAACCCCTCCACCGCGTAGCGCGCCACCGACTGGCCTCGGGTGATGTCCTCCCGCAGGTCGGCAATCGCGACCGTGGCCGGCCGCGCCGCCGATGGCCTGGCCCGGCGCTCCGGGGCGAAGGTCGCGTCCAGCCGCCGCCGCATCTCCAGCAGCCGCGCGATGTCGGTGGGGTGGAGCACGCCGTCCCGCGTGGGCGGCACGTTGAGCAGCAGCTTCGAGTTCCGGCCCACCGAAGTGAGGTAGAGCTCCACCAGGTCTTCGGCGCTCCGTACCCGGTCGTCCTCGGCGGGGTGGTGGAACCAGCCGGGGCGGATCGAGACGTCGGTCTCGCCCGGCCGCCACACCGTGCCGAGCGGGTCGCCGTGGCGGAGCATCGCCATCACCCGGTCGCCGGTGGCGCCGGGGAACGGCACCGCCCCGGGATCCACGGTGGACCAGTTGGTCTCGGCGGCATCGCCCCGCTCGTTCCCGATCCAGCGGATGTCGGGCCCGGCGTCGGAGAAGATCACCGCCTCCGGCTGGAGCCGCCGCACCAGCGCCCAGTAGCGCGCCCAGTCGTAGGCCTGCCGCCGGCCGTTCGGCCCCTCGCCGTTCGCCCCGTCGAACCAGACCTCGTGGATCGGGCCGTAACGGGTGAGCAGCTCGCCGAGCTGGTCGCAGTAGAGGTCGTTGTACCGGGCGGAGTCGCCATAGGCCGGCGAGTTCCGGTCCCAGGGCGAGAGGTAGAGCCCGGCCCGGAGGCCCTCGGCGCGGCAGGCGTCGGTGAACTCGCGCACCAGGTCGCCCGCGCCGCCCCGCCACGGGCTCGAGGCCACCGAGTGCCGCGTGGTGGCGGTGGGCCAGAGGCAGAAGCCGTCGTGGTGCTTGGCGGTGAGGAGGAGCGCCCGGAACCCGGCGGCCCGCGCGGTGCGGGCCCAGGCCCGTGCGTCCACCGCGGCGGGGGCGAAGATCGCCGGGTCCTCGGTGCCGTCGCCCCACTCGCGGTCGGTGAAGGTGTTGACGCCGAAGTGGAGGAAGAGCGCCAGCTCGTCCCGCTGCCAGGCGAGCTGCGCCGGGCTCGGGCGCGGGCGCTCCGGCCGGAGCATCGCGCCCCCGGGCAGGCGGGGGAGGGCCAGGCCGGCGGCCGCGGCGAGGAAGGTCCGGCGGGTGGGCATCGGTGAAACCTTACCACCTGGCGCGCCGGTAGGTAATCTGGTGCCCAGCCCGTCCCGGTCCCGGAGGAAAGATGCGTTCCACCCTGCTCCTGCTCCTCGGCCTCGGCGCCGCGGTGCCGCTCGCCGCCCAGGGTCCCTCGGCCGGGGAGCCGGCCATCACCCTCGGCGCCGCCCGCCGGATCCACTCGGCGGTCCTCGGCGAGGCCCGGCCCTACTTCGTCTATCGTCCGGCGCGCGCCGGCCGCGGGCCCCTCCCGATCATCATCCTGCTCGACGGCGACGCCCACTTCCACCACACCACCGGCATCGTCCGCTTCCTGGCGGACCAGGGCCGGATGCCGCCGGCCATCGTCGTGGCGGTGCCCAACACCACCGACCGCACCCGGGACCTGACCCCGCCGGTGGTGGACAGCGCCGCCCTGAGCGCCGTCTTCCCCTCCGCCGGCGGGGCGGACCGGATGCTCCGGTTCCTCGCCGAGGAACTGATCCCCGAGGTGGAGCGGGAGTACGGGGCCTCGCCCTTCCGGGTCCTGATCGGCCACTCCTTCGGCGGCCTCTTCGCGGCCCACGCGCTCGTCGCCCGGCCCGACCTCTTCCAGGGGTACATCGCCATCAGCCCGTCGCTCTGGTGGGACGGCCAGCGCCTGGTGGACAGCCTCCAGGCGCGCGCGCGGGGCGGGGACCACCTGCCGTGGTTCTACGCCACGATGGGCGGCCTCGAGCCGCCGGTCCAGACGGTGCCGTTCGGCCGGGTGGCGAGCACCTCGCACCGGGCCGAGTGGCGCTTCCTCACCTTCGCCGACGACGACCACGGGAGCACGCCGCACAAGAGCACCTACGACGGCCTCGAGCTGATGTTCCGCCCGCTCCGGCTGCCCGCCGACTCGATCGTGGCCCTCGGCATCGCCGGCATCGACCGGCGCTACGCCGAGATCTCGGCCCGCTACCGCCTGTTCGAGGGGACGCCCGAGGCCGCGCTCAACGTGCTCGGCTACCGGCTGCTGCAGGAGGACCCGGCGCGCGCCGCGGAGGCGGTGGCCGCCTTCCGGGAGAACGCGCGGCGCTTCCCCCGCTCCGGCAACACCTACGACAGCCTGGCCGACGGCTGGCTCGCGCTGGGCCGGCGGGAGACGGCGCTGGCCTGCTTCGCCAACGCGGTCCGGGTGGGCCTCGCCAATCCCGACGAGGGCCAGACCGTGTCGGGCAGCGTGATCGCGCGGCTCTCCCACGGGCGGATGACGGCCCTGGCCCAGGAGCTGGGGAAGGAGGCCTGGGCGCCGGACGCGATCCCGGCCTCGGTGGAGAAGGCCTGCCTCGGCGGGCGGGCGGGGTGAGTGCACCGGTCGCGCGGGAGCGGGGCGACACGGCCGGCGTTGTCGCCCCGCCCCCGCTGATCTACCTCGTACCGCTCGCCGTGGGGCTCCTGCTCGACCGGTGGCGGGCCGTCCCGATCCTCCCGGAGCGGCTCGCGGCCCCGCTGGGAATCGCCGCGCTCCTCCTCGGCCTGATCGCGCTGGCCGCCCTCCGGCAGTTCCTCCGGGCGGGCACCCGTCCCGAGCCGTGGAAGCCGACTACCGCCCTCGTCACCGACGGCCCCTACCGGTTCACCCGGAACCCGATGTACCTCGGGTTCACGTTCGTCTACCTCGGCATCACCTGCTGGGTCAACACCGTGTGGCCGGTGGCGCTGCTCCCGCTGGTCCTCCTCGCGATGCACCACGGCGTCATCCGCCGGGAGGAGGCCTACCTCGAACGGAAGTTCGGCGAGGAGTACCGCGCCTTCCGCCGGCGGGTCCGGCGGTGGCTGTAGCGATCCGGCCCGGCCCGGGCCGTCGCTAGAACCGCCAGCTCACCCCGCCGTAGAACTGCGTGAGCCGGCTGGTGCCGGGATTCGCGGGGTCCCGCTGGCGGAGCGCGGAGAGGGAGAGGAACCAGGCCCGGCCCAGGCTCAGGTCCGCATCCAGCCCGACCCAGTCGGACTCCTGCGGGACGAGCGCGTTCGGGTTGTCCTCCCGCCGGACGCCGGCGTTGAGCTCCAGGTGGAGCGGGGCGGCGGCGTCGAGGCTCACCCGGCCGGCGTAGAGGCGCCCCGTGGTGCGCAGGGCGCCGGGGTTGGTGCCGGTGGAGTCGTTGTCGCTCGCGTACCAGGTGGCCCGCACGGAGAGGCCGAGGTTGAGCCGGGTGACCCGGGTCATCCCGAAGGTCGCGGTCCAGGAGTTGGCGCGGCCGGCGCTCCCACCGGTGCTCTGCCGCCAGTCCGTCCCGCCGTACATCCGCCGCCCCGAGAGCTGGAACCCGGCCCCGAACCCCTCGCGGAAGCGGTCATCGAACGCGGTCTCCGGGTCCGTGAAGTCGCGGAGCAGGGGCACGCTCCGCCGCCGGTCGTAGACCCCGCGGAGGGCGAGCCAGCGGGAGGGGCGCACCGAGAGGCTGGCGAACCGGCTCGTGGCCGAGAAGGCGCTCGCCTCGGCGTTCGGCCCCTCACGCTTCCAGGGGCGGTAGTAATCGAGCTCCTGCAGCAGGAACAGCGAGAGGTGACGGTTGGTGACGCTCCCCTGCAGGATCCCCCATTCCCGCCGCGCCTCGCCCCCCACATACGACCCGACCGCGCCCAGCGTGATGCTGGCGGCGGTGGCCGTCCCGGGCCGGCTGTGCAGCTGGGCATACGCGCCGACATCGCGCACGTCCCCGGAGAACGCGAGCGTCGCGAGGTCGGGCTCGAAGCCGGCGAACGCGCCGGCGGCGAAGCGGTCGCTGTGCATCTCGGCCAGCAGGCCGTCGAGCAGGCCCACCGAGGCGATGGCGGCGAGGTACTGCCGGCCGGCGACCGCCCGGAACGGCGCGCCGGGCGCGTTCCAGAGGAGTGCCGCCTGGTACGCCCGGGTGTGCCCGTCGGCGGTGGTCCGGCCGGCGGCGGTGGAATTGGTGCGCCGCGCCCGGAGGTCGAGCACCAGGCCGAGCCGGGTGCCGCCGAGGTCCTGGCCGCGGAGCCGCACGTCCAGGGAGGGCTGGGTGAAGCTGGTGCTGCCCGCCTCCTGGCCCTCCGACTCGGTGCGGGTCCCGGCGTGGAGGTACCGCGTTCCCACGCGCCCGTGGAGTCCCGGGCCGCTCATCCGCCGGGCGCGGGGCGGGGCGGCCGCCACCGGCACGGCCAGCGCGGCATCCGCCGCCGCGGAATCCGCCGGCCGGGGGCGGAACTGGACCACGTCGCCGGCCACGACCTCGACCGTGCCCTGCACCAGCTCGCAGGCGGCGCGGTGCGAGGCGAGGAACCGGGCGCGGAGCGTCGCCACGACCGCGCCGCCCCGCACCACGTGCAGCTCCGTCCCCTCGACCAGCCCGTCCAGCCTTCCTGCGCCGACGTAGATCTCGGTGCCGGAGACGAACGTGACCGTGGCGGTCGCGTACGCCGTGTCCGGGGCCGCGGCCGGCGCGCGGGCCGGCTCCTGGGCCCCCGCGGCAAGCGGCGCCAGGAGGAGTGCGCCGAGGAGCGTCCCGGACCGCGCGCTCATTCCTTGCTCCCGTTCGCGTGACAGCCCGCCTGCACGCAGTCGCTCGGGGTGTAGTTCTCTCCCGCGTGCTTGCCGGTCTGGACCTCGGCGTGGCAGTCGAGGCAGCGAAGCGCCGCGGTGGAGGCATAGGGCTGGCCGGGCGCGTGGCAGTCGGAGCAGTCGTCCCACCGGTTGAGGTGCTTCCCGCTGTAGATCAGGAACTGGGACACACCGCCGTCGTGGGCGAGGAACCGCGCGCCCGCCCAGCCGGCCACCAGCCCGTGGCAGTCGGTGCAGTCCAGGGAGAAGGAGGCCCCCGCATGGTCCGGGTCGCGGGTGGCGAGGTAGTCGTCCTGATGGCACCCGTCGCAGGTCTGCGGCACCGAGGAGTACGGCATGGTGGCGTGGCAGTCGGTGCAGGCCAGCAGCGTCGCGCTGTGGACCCCGGAGAGCCCGACCGGGGTCGTGGGGTGATCGAACGTCGCCCCTTCCCACCCCGCCACGAGCGGATGGCAGGCGGCGCAGTCGGTGCCGAACCCGGCGTCCCCGTGGACCGGGTCGGTGGCCGCCAGGTAGTCCGCGTGGTGGCACCCGTCGCAGGTCCGGGGCACCGTGGAGTACGGCGTGGTCGTGTGGCACTCGGTGCAGGCGAGCAGGTTCCCGCTGTGCACCCCGGAGAGCGCGATCGGGGTGGCCGGATGGTCGAACGTGGCACCGGCCCAGCCCGCCACGAGCGGGTGGCAGGTGGCGCAGTCGGTGCCGAACCCGGTGGCGGTGTGCGGCGGGTCGGAGGTGGCGAGGTAGTCGTCCTGGTGGCAGCCGTCGCAGGTGCGCGCCACGGCCGAGTACGGCGTGCTCGTGTGGCACTCGGTGCAGCCGAGCAGGTTGCCGCTATGCACCCCGGTGAGCGCCACCGGCACCGTCGGGTGAGCGGTGACGCCCGCCGCCGACCAGCTCACGGTGCGGTGGCACTCCTCGCACGTGACGGGAAACGGCGCGGCGGCGTGGTTCGGCGCCGCGGCGTACTCCGCCGCGTGGCACGAGACGCAGTCCGTCGGCGTCCCGACATACTGGGGCTGGCCCTGCGCCCGGGGCTGGTGACAGGAGACGCAGTCCACCGCGAGGTGGCCGCCGGTGAGCGCGAACCGGGTGAGCTGGTGCGCCCGGGTCATCCCCACGCGGTCGGCGAAGCCCCGGTCGGTGTGGCAGCTGCCGCAGCCAGGGCCGAGCTCGCCGCGGTGCTCGTCGGCGTGGCAGGCGGCGCAGTCCGACGGAGCGCTCCCGAAGTCGAGCGAGGCGTGGCACGCGCGGCAGGGCACGGCGCGATGCGCGCCCGACAGTGCGAACGCGGTGGCCCCGTGGTCGAATCCCTCGCTGATCCGGATCACCGTCCAGCTCTCCGGCTGGTGGCAGGTCGCGCACGACAGCGTCAGGCTCCCGTGGGGCGAGCGCGCCGGTTCCTGGGCCGCGAGCGACCCCGCGGCCAGGAGCAGGAGGGCGGGGAGGGTGAGGCGTCTCATCGGGGCTCCTTCCCGTGGCAGCTCTCGCACGTCGTCGCGAGCGGACGGTAGACCGGCCCGTCGGGGCCCCGGACGTGGCACCGGGCGCACGCGGCCGTCGCGTGCGCACCCTCGAGCCGGAACGCCGTGTCCCGGCCGTGGTCGAAGCCCGGCGCCGGCGCGAACGCCTCCACCGAGTGGCAGGCCTCGCATCCGCCCTTCGCCGGGCGGCCGGCGAACCCGCCGTCGTGCGGGTCGGCGTGACAGTCGGCGCAGGTCCGGGCGGCCTCGAACCGGAGATTCTGCGGCTCGTGGCACCCGGAGCAGGGCGTGGCCCGGTGTCCCCCCTCGAGCGCGAACCCGAACCGCGCGTGCGCCGCCACGTCCACCGACGACGGCCGGAACCCCCGGACCGCGTGGCACGCCTCGCACGGCTGCCGCGCCAGCCGCCCCCCGTGCGGGTCGGCGTGGCAGTCGAGGCAGCCGGCCGCCGTCGGCCGGAGCACCACGCGCGCCGTGCCCCAGGTGGCCGC
>JAICEH010000050.1 GCA_025924275.1 Gemmatimonadales bacterium
AGACCGCCGAGGAGGTGCACGCGCGGCGGCTGGAGCAGCTGGCCGGGGTGGCGAGCGTGGCGGTCGTGGGAGCGCCCGAGCGGGAGATCCGGGTCGAGCTCGACGCCGAGCGGATGCGGGCCCTCGGCCTCTCGCCGCAGGACGTGGCGGAGGCGCTCGAGGCCGCCAACGCGAGCGCGCCCGGGGGGACCATCCGCCGCGGGCAGTTCCGCTTCTCGGTGCGCGCCCTCACCGAGTTCCGGGACCTCGACGAGATCGGCGACACCCCGGTGGGCCCAGCGGCGGCCGGCATCCGGCTGGCGGACATCGCGACCGTGGGGCTCACCACCGCCGACCCCCGCACCGTGACGCGGCTCGACGGCGGCCCCGCGGTGGGCCTGGTGGTGTACAAGGACGCCGGCGCCAACACCGTGGCGGTGACGGCCGAAATCGAGCGCACCATCGCCGAGCTCACGGCGGAGTTTCCCGAGGTCACGCTCTCCATCGTGGCGGCCCAGGCGGAGTTCGTCACCGCGGCGCTCAGCAACCTGGCGCAGGAGATCGTGCTGGGTGGCTTCCTCTCGCTGCTCGTGATCCTGCTCTTCCTCCGCGACTGGCGCGGCTCCCTCGCCATCGCCCTCATCGTGCCGCTCTCGGTGATGGTGGCCCTGACGCTGCTCCAGCTCCTCGACGTGACGATCAACATCCTGTCGCTCGGCGGGCTGGCCCTCGGCGTGGGTCTGCTGGTGGACAATGCGATCGTGGTGACCGAGGCGGCGGGGCGGCACCGGGAGCTGGGGAAGGGGCGGGCGCTGGCCGCGATGGACGCGGCCCAGGAGGTGTCGGGCCCCCTGATCGCCGGGACCCTCACCACCCTCCTCGTGTTCGGGCCGATCGTCTTCGTCCGCGGCCTCGCGGCGGCCCTCTTCCGCGACCTCTCGCTCAGCGTGGTGCTCTCGCTCGGCGCCTCGCTGGTGCTGGCGCTCACGCTGCTGCCGGTGATGCTCTCGAAGGGACGGTCGAAGGTCGAAGGTCAAGGGTCGAAGGAGGGGTGGGGGCCGGGGCCTTCGACCCTGGACCTTCGACCTTCGACCGCCGAAGATCCCTTCAAGGGCTACGCCACCCTCCTCGCCTGGTACGACCGCGGGATGGGCTGGGCGCTGGCGCACCCGTGGAAGGTGATCGCCGCCGGCCTCGGCGGCACCGCGGTGATGGTGCTCCTCTTTCTCTCCCTGCCGCGGGAGATCCTGCCCCAGGTGGACGAGGGGGTGGCGGTGGCCGAGCTCCGGCTGGCGGAGGGAACCGCGATCGAGGAGACCGTCCGGCAGGCGGCCCGGGTCGAGGCCGCGGCGAAGGCGCTGGGCTCCACGGGGGCCTATGCCCGGGTCGGCGTCGCCACCGACGAGGAGATCCTGGCCGGCGCCGATCCGGGGTCGGCGGCCACGGCCCAGCTCATCCTCCCGGTTCCCGCGGGGACGGCGGCGCGCCGCTTCGCCGAGGAGCTGCGGGCGGCCCTGCCCGACCTCGCGGCGGGCGCCCTCTCCATCGACCTCGCCGGGCAGTCGGAGTTCGGATCGCTCATCGGGCGCGAGGGCCGCGTGGTCCGGGTCGAGGTCAGCGCGGCGCGCACCGAGCAGGCCGAGACCTGGGCCGACAGCGTGCGGGGGCGGCTCGAGGGGCTCCCGACCCTCACCGACGTCCGCGACGCCTTCAGCGGCACCCAGCCGGTGGTGGAGCTGGCACTCGCCCGGGACCGGATCGCGCGGCAGGGACTCTCGGTGGACGAGGTGGCGGACGCCCTGGCGGGCGGGATCGGCGGCCTCGAGGCCACCGAGTTCCGGGAGACCGACCGGCGGACGCCGGTCACGGTGCGGCTGGCCGGGCGGGCCCACGAGAACCTCGACGCCGCCCTCGCGACGCCGGTGGGAGGAATCCCGGTGGGACAGCTGGTGGCGGTGCAGGAGACCCGCGCGCCGATCGAGGTGGTGCGCGTGGACCAGCGGCCGGTGTCGATCGTGGAGGCGACGGTCGAACGGGGCGGCACCGCGCGCGCCGCCCGCGACGTGCCGCGGGCCCTGGCGGGGCTCGCGGTGCCGGCGGGGCTCACCTGGAGGCTCTCGGGGGCCGACGCCGAGCAGCGGCGCACCAGCAAGGAGCTCGGGCTGGTCGCCGTCCTGTCGGTGGCGCTGGTGTTCCTGGTCCTCGCGGGCGAGTTCGCCAGCTTCAGCACGCCGCTGGTGGTGATGCTCACGGTCCCCCTCGCCGGGACGGGGAGCCTCATCGCGCTCTGGCTCACCGGGCAGAGCATCAACGCGGTGGCCCTCATCGGCATGGTGGTGATGATCGGCATCGCCGACAACGACGCGGTGGTGAAACTCGACGCCATCCGCCGCTTCCGCGAGCAGGGCCACGGGCTCGAGGAGGCGATCCACCTGGGCGGGAGGCAGCGCTTCCGCCCGATCATGATGACCAGCCTCACCACCATCACCGGCGTCCTGCCGCTGGTCTTCGGGCTCGGGAGCGGGGGGCAGCTCTACCAGCCGCTCGCCGCCGCGGTGATCGGCGGGTCGGTCACCGCCACGCTGGTGACCTTCTTCCTCCTGCCGGTGGCCTACGCGCTGTTCGAGCGCCGGAAGCTCCGGGCCGGCGCCCTGGCGCCGCTCCCGGCGGCGGGGGTGGCGGGATGATCCGCTGGGCGGCGGGCCGCCCCGCGGTGGTGTGGGCCACGGCGATGGCGCTCTGCCTCGCCGGCGCGGTCGCCTTCGCGCGGCTGCCCCTGGCCACGCGCACCACCGTGGAGCTGCCCCGGCTCCAGGTGCAGGCCTCCTGGTCCGGGGCTTCGGCGGAGCTGGTCGAGACCTACCTTGCCGCGCCGGTCGAGGCGGCCATCCAGGCGGTGCGCGGGGTCCGGAAGACCACCGGCACTTCGCGGGAGGGGACCGCCAGCCTCACCGTCGAGCTCGAGCCGGGCACCGACGTGCAGATGGCGCGGCTGGAGATCCTGGAGCGGCTCGAGCTCCTCCGGCCCGAGTTCCCCGGTGGGGCGACGCCGCCGACGGTGAGCAACTACGTCCCCGAGGAGCTGGACGAGGCGCCGCTCCTCGAGGTGACCCTCTCCGGGCCCTACACCCCGGGCGCCCTCACCCGGATCGCCGAGGAGCGGGTGATGCCGCGGGTGAGCGCGGTGGAGGGGGTGTCCGGCGTGGACCTCCGCGGCACCGCCCAACTCGGCGTCTCGGTGTCGTACGACGCGAGCCGGCTCCGCCAGCTCGGGATGACCCCGGCGGCCCTCGCCGAGGCGATCGCGAACGCCCGAATGGTGCGCTCGCTGGGCGAGCTCACCCGCGACGGCACCGTGCGGCAGGTGGTGCTCCGGGACCAGCCGGGGGCCCTCGAGGACCTCGGCCGGCTCCCGGTGCGCGGGCCCTCGGGCCGGATCTTCGCCCTCGCCGACCTCGCGGCGATCCGCCAGGAAGAGGACACCCGCGGCTTCTTCTACCGGATCAACGGGGTGCCGGCGGTGTCGCTCACCATCGCGCGCCTCCCCGGCGCCGACGCGATCAAGACCGCCGCCCGGGTGCGCAGCCTGCTCGACGAGCTCGAGCCGACGCTGCCGGCGCGGGTGGACATCGCGGTGGCGAGCGACGAGTCGGTCGAGCTCCGGAAGGAGCTCAACGACCTGCTTGGCCGCGGGGCGATCGCCTTCGGGGGGGTGGTGCTGGTCCTCGCCCTCGCGCTCCGGCGCGTCCGGCCGGTGGTCCTGGTGATGGGGAGCGCCACGGTCGCCATCGCCGGCACCGCGCTCGGGCTCTACCTGCTCGGCATCCCGGCCAACCTGCTCACCCTGGCCGGTCTGGGGATGGGCATCGGCATCCTGGTCCAGAACGGACTCGTGGTGGTCGAGCGGCTCCGACTCGTGCCGGACACCGCCGAGGCGCGGGCCGCGGCGGGCGTGCGCATCACGCCCGCCATCGTGGGCGCCACGCTCACCACCGCGGTCGTGCTCTTCCCGTTCCTCTACCTCCAGGGGAACGCCCGCGCGGCGTTCGTGCCGTTCGCCGCGGCGTTCGCGCTGGGCCTGGGCTGGTCGGTGGTCTCCGCGGTGGTGTTCGTGCCGGCGGTGGGTGCCGGCCTCGCCCGGGGCGGCGCGCGGGGCACCCGGTTCACCCGCTGGCTGGGCCGGGGATACGCGTGGATGGTGGTCCGGCTGCTCCGCTGGCGCTGGGCGACGCTCGCCGTCGCGGCGGCCGCGGTGGGCGTGCTCGGCTGGGCGTTCGTGAAGAAGATCCCGCGCTCGGCGTGGGGGAACTGGTTCGACCAGCGCACCACGCTCTCGGCCTACCTCAGCTTCCCGCGGGGCTCCGACCCGGAGAGCCTCGACCGGGGGATGCGGGAGTTCGAGCGGATCGTGGTCGGCGTGCCGGGGGTGGAGCAGGTGGTCACCCGCGGCGGCTCCGAGGGTGCCTCGATGCAGGTGCTCTTCACCCGCGAGGCAGGGCTCGGGCCGCTGCCCTACCAGATGGAGGAGGCGCTCACCCAGCGCGCGGTGCTGGTGGGCGGGGCCCAGGTGTCGGTGCGCGGGCAGGGTCCGGGGTTCAGCGCCGGGTACGGCGGGGGCGGCAGCGTCTCCTTCCGCATCAAGATCCTCGGCTTCAGCTACGCCGGGGTGGAGCAGATGGCGTACGACCTCAAGGCCCGGCTCGAGCGGATCAGCCGGGTGCGGGACGTGGACGTGAACGCCGGGAGCTTCTGGCGGCGGGAGAAGGCGTTCCAGGTGACCCTCGAGCCCGACCGGAACGCGCTGGCCCGCTACGGGCTCTCGGCGCGCGACTTCGCCGCGACCGTGGGCCGCGAGGTGCGGGGGCCGGTGAGCCGGGACCGGATCGAGATCGACGGCGAGGAGCTGCCGCTCTCGCTCAAGGCCGGCGGCACCCGGGACCGCACGCTCGACGACCTCGGGCGGTCCATCGTGCCGAACGCGGCCGCCGCCCCGGTGCGGTTGGCCGACCTGGCCGTGGTGGACGAGCGGGAGGCGCTCTCCACCATCAGCCGGGAGGACCAGCAGTACGTCCGGGTCGTGAGCTACGATTTCCGGGGTCCCAACCGGCTGGCGCAGCGCACCCACGATGCGTTCATGGCCTCGATCGGCGTGCCCCCGGGCTACTCGGTGGACGACGAGCGCTTCGAGTGGGAGGAGGACGAGAGCGGGAAGGGACTCTGGCTGGTCTTCGGCGTGGGCGTGGCGCTCGTGGTGCTCGCGGTGGCATTCGTCTTCGACTCGGCGTGGGCGGCGGCGATGGTGTTCCTGAGCCTCCCGCTCGCGCTTGCCGGCGTGGTGGCGGCGTTCTGGGTGGCGGGGGCGGCGTTCACCCGCGAGGCGGCGGTGGGGGTGATCCTGGTGGTGGGGCTCGCGGTGAACCAGGCGATCCTGCTGGTGGACGCGGCGCTGGGGTGGCGGAGGGGCGGCACGGCGGGCGGACGGCGGGACGGCATGGCGGCGCGGCACCTGACCGGGCCGGCGGTGGTGCGGGCCTGCCTCGACCGGGCGGAGATGATCATCCTGGTGACGCTCACCACGATGGCGAGCCTGATCCCGCTCGCGGTGGGGAGTGCCACCGACACGCTCTTCGGGGCCATCGCGCTGGCGACGGCGGGCGGCACCGTGGCGGGGACGGTCGGGGCGATGCTGGTGCTCCCTGCGATGCTCGCCGGCCGCCGGACCGGCCCGAAGCGCCGGCGGAAGGGCCCCCTCCGGCGGCTGCTCGGCCGCCTGCCGCGGGTGCGGATCCCCCGGCTCCGGCTGCCCCGCCGGGCTCCCGCCTGAATCACCGCGGAGGCGCGGAGGAAGCGCGGAGGGCCGCGGAGAGTGCATCGGCGGGGGCTGGGTCTGTAAGTTGTTGTTTTACAAATATTTACCAGGTGGTTCCTGGGACCGACCACTGACCTCGCCTCGGGCCCGACCCTCAGCGGCCCTCCGCGGTCCTCCGCGACTCCGCGGTGACCCCCCAAACCCAAGCCAGACAAGCAATTACGGACTTGCACCGCGCGGTGCGAGGTGACTAGATTTGGGGGTTCGCAGGACCCGTTCCCCCACCCACCGACGGCCCGATGACCGCACCAAATTCGCGCGAGCGGATCCTCCCTCGCCTGATCGAGGAGGAGATGCAGCAGTCGTTCATCAACTACTCGATGAGTGTCATCGTCTCGCGCGCCCTGCCGGACGTGCGCGACGGCCTCAAGCCGGTGCACCGGCGCATCCTGTACGCGATGAACGAGCTGGGCCTCGCCCCCGGCCGGCCCTACAAGAAGTCGGCGACGGTGGTGGGCGACGTGCTGGGCAAGTACCACCCGCACGGCGACGCGCCGGTGTACGACGCGATGGTCCGGATGGTCCAGGACTTCTCGCTCCGCTACCCGCTGGTGGACGGGCAGGGGAACTTCGGCTCGGTGGACGGCGACCCGCCGGCCGCCTACCGCTACACCGAGGCCCGGCTCACCCGCGTCGCGGTGGCGATGCTGGAGGACATCGACAAGAACACGGTCGCCTTCCAGGCCAACTTCGACGACCGGCTGCAGGAGCCGGCGGTCCTCCCCTCCAAGATCCCGAACCTGCTGGTCAACGGCTCGAGCGGCATCGCCGTCGGGATGGCCACCAACATCCCGCCGCACAACCTGCGCGAGGTGGCCCGGGCGCTCGAGGCGCTGATCGACGACCCCGACGCGAGCCTGTCCGAGCTCCGGAAGCACGTGAAGGGCCCCGACTTCCCCACCGGCGGCTTCATCTACGGGCGGGAGGGGATCAAGGAGGCCTACGAGACCGGGCGCGGGCGGGTGGTAATGCGGGCGCGGGCGCGGGTGGAGGAGAAGGAGTCGAGCGGCCGGAGCAGCATCGTGGTGACGGAACTGCCCTACCAGGTGAACAAGGCGAAGCTCCACGCCGACATCGCGGCCCTGGTGAACGACAAGAAGCTGGAGGGCATCTCCGACATCCGGGACGAGTCGGACCGCGACGGCATGCGGCTGGTGATCGAGCTCAAGCGCGACGCGATCCCCAACGTGGTGCTGAACCAGCTGTACAAGCACACCACGATGCAGTCCACGTTCGGCGTCATCATGCTGGCGCTGGACGGCGGCACGCCCCGGGTGATGAACCTGAAGGAGCTGCTGGAGAAGTACCTCGGGCACCGCCACGAGATCGTGGTCCGCCGCACCCAGTTCGACCTCGACGCGGCGCTGGCGCGGGAGCACATCCTCGAGGGGCTCAAGATCGCCGTCGACCACATCGACGAGGTGATCAAGATCATCCGGGGCTCCGAGGACACCGAGCAGGCCGACCAGCGGCTCCGCAAGCGCTTCAAGCTCTCGGAGAAGCAGTCCGAGGCGATCCTCAACATGCGGCTGGCCAAGCTCACCGGGCTCGAGCGGGAGAAGCTCGAGGCCGAGCTGGCCGAGGTGCGCGCCACCATCGCGGACCTCAAGGCCATCCTCGGCTCGAAGGAGCGCCGGATGGCCATCCTCAAGGAGGAGATGGCGGAGGTCGCCCGCGCCTTCGGCGACGACCGGCGGACGGAGATCGTGGCCTCGAGCGGGGAGTTCACCATCGAGGACCTGATCGCCGAGGAGGACATGGTGATCACCATCTCCCACGCCGGCTACATCAAGCGGATCCCGGTCACGACCTACCGGCGGCAGCGCCGGGGCGGCCGGGGGCTGAACGGCATGGGCACCAAGGAGGACGACTGGGTGGAGCACCTGTTCGTGGCCTCCACCCACGACTACGTCTGCTTCTTCACCGACAAGGGCCAGATCTACTGGCTCAAGGTGTACGACATCCCCCAGGGCGGCCGCGCGGCGCGCGGGAAGCCGGTGGTGCAGTGCATCAGCATCCGGCCGGGCGAGCGGGTGGCCGCCCTGGTGCCGGTGCGCGAGTTCAGCGACGACCGGTGGCTGATGTTCGCCACCCGGAACGGCACGGTGAAGAAGACGGTGCTCTCGGCCTACGGGAACATCCGCGCCAACGGCATCAACGCGATCAACATCGAGGACGGCGACGAGCTGATCGACGTCCAGCCCCTCGACCGGAACAACGACATCATCCTGGCCACCGCGGACGGGATGAGCATCCGCTTCCACGAGGGCGACGTCCGCGAGATGGGCCGCGCCACCACCGGCGTGAAGGGGATCGAGCTGTCGCGCGGCGACCGGATGATCGGGATGGTGGTGGTCCGCCGCGAGGCCAGCCTCCTGGTGGTGAGCGAGAAGGGCTACGGCAAGCGCTCGCCGCTCGCGGAGTACCGGGTGCAGCGGCGCGGCGGGAAGGGGATCATCACCCTCAAGAAGACCGACAAGACCGGCCCGATGGTGGCCCTCAAGGAGGTCCTCGCCGAGGACGAGCTGATGATGATCACCCGGCACGGCGTGGTGATCCGGCAGCGGGTGGACGAGATCCGCGTGATCGGCCGCAACACCCAGGGCGTCCGGGTGATGAACCTCGACGCCGGCGACGCGGTGGTGGACGTGGCCCGGGTGGTGGTGGAGGACGAGGGCGAGGGGGAGGGTGTGGAGCCGGAAGCGGTGCCGGCCGGCGGCGACGCGTGACCGGAGCCGCCGGCGAGGCGCCCGCCGCGGTCAGCGCCCGGGGGCTCGCGGAGGCGGCCGCCGGGCTGGCCGGGGTGCTCGCCCCCACCCGGCTGGTGGAGGTGCCCGCGCTCGCGGCCGCGGCCGGGGTGCCGGTCGCGCTCAAGTGCGAGTTCGAGCAGCCGATGGGCGCCTTCAAGGCGCGGGGCGGCTGGACCGCGCTGCGCCGGATGGCGCCCGCCGCCCGCGCCCGGGGGGTGATCACCTACTCCAGCGGGAACCACGGCCAGTCGGTGGCGTGGGCCGCGCAGCGCTTCGGGATCCGCGCCGTGGTGGTGATGCCCGAGACCGCGCCCGCGGTGAAGGTGGCCGGGGTACGGGGCTTCGGCGGCGAGGTGGTGTTCGCACCGCCCACGTCGCCCGCCCGGCAGGCGATGGCCGAGGCGATGGCCGCGCGCGAGGGCCTGACCATCATTCCGCCATTCGACGATCCCGACATCATCGAGGGCCAGGGCACCTGCGGGCTGGAGATCCTGGAGCAGCGGCCCGACGTGGCCGCCATCCTGGTGCCGGTGGGCGGGGGCGGGCTGCTGGCCGGCATCTGCGCCGCAGTCGAGGCGCATCGGCCCGCCGTCGAGGTGATCGCGGTCGAGCCCGAGGGCGCCGCCAAGCTCACTGCGGCCTGGGCCGCGGGCCGGCCGGTCACCCTCCCGCGCACGGCGAGCGTGGCGGACGGGCTGCTCCCGGTCAGCATCGGCACCCTGACCTTCCCCATCATCCGGCGGGTGGCCCGGCGGGTGGTCACCGTGCGCGACGCGGACATCCGCCGCGCAGTGGCGGTGCTCCACGCCTCGGCCGGCGTCCGGGTGGAGCCCTCCGGCGCCGCCACGGCGGCGGCGGTGCTCGCGGGGCTCCCGCTCCCCGGGCCCGCCGTGTGCGTGGCCAGCGGGGGCAACGTGGACGACGCGCTCTTCGCGGAGCTCACCGCGTGAGCGTCATCGCGCCCCGGATCCTCGTCGCCGACGACGACCAGGCGCTCTGCCGGACGCTCTCCTGGATCCTCCAGGAGAACGGCAGCGAGGTCGTGACGCTGCCGGGCGGGGACAACCTCATCGAGCGCCTGCTCGCCGACCCGTACGACCTGCTGATCCTCGACATCATGATGCCCAAGGTGGACGGGCTCCAGCTCCTCGAGCAGGTGAAGGCGCACCCGCTCCTCCGCCACCTGCCGGTGCTGATGCTCTCCTCGGTGCCGCCCGAGGAGGGGACCGTCCGGGCCCTGGGCCTGGGCGCGGCGGACTTCATCTCCAAGCCGTTCCGGGTGCGCGAGCTCCTGGCGCGGGTGAACGCACACCTCCGGACCGGCCGCGAGCTGACCCGGGCGCAGGCGGAGGCGCGCACCCGCTCCGAGATGATGGACATCCTCCAGGAGGTGACCGCCAGCCTCAAGCCGGAGGAGATCTACCAGATCCTGGTGCGGCGCGTGGCGCGGGCGCTGGCGATCTCGAAGTGCTCGATCGTCGTGGCCAACCTGGGCGACGAGGCCGGCACCGTGGTGGCGGCGTACGAGAACCCGATGCTCCGGAACCTCCAGGTGGACCTCGACCGCTACCCCGAGATCCGGCGCGCGTTCGAGACCGGTGACGTCGTCCTGGTGCCCGACGTGCAGAGTGACCCGATCTACGGCGACGTCCGCGCCGGCTGGGAGGCGGACGGCACCACGGTCGAGACCCGCTCCGCCCTGGCGATCCCGTTCGCCCTCCGGGACCAGCCGGCGGGGGTCTTCTTCCTCCGCACCGCGGGGGACGACCCGTCGCTCAGCCCGCAGGACGTGCAGTTCGCCGACCAGGTGATCCGGGCCGCGGTGGCCTCGCTGGAGAAGGCGTACGACCTGGAGAACGCGATGCTGGGCCAGGAGCAGATGCGGCACCTGGCCGAGACCGACCCGCTCACGGAGACCTTCAACCGGCGGGCGCTCACCGAGAAGCTGGAGCAGGAGGTGGAGCGGGCGCAGCGCTACGGCACGGTGCTCACCTGCATCATGCTCGACATCGACAACTTCAAGCTGGTCAATGACACCCACGGCCACCTCGTGGGCGACCGGATCCTCCGGCAGATCGCCAACATCCTCCGGCGGGAGCAGCGGGCCGTGGACGTGGTGGCGCGCTACGGCGGGGAGGAGTTCGTGGTGCTGCTGCCCGAGACCGCCGCGGGCGGCGCGCGCATCTTCGCCGAGCGGATCCTGCGGAAGGTGGCGGCGCAGGACTTCGGGGAGCCGGGCCGCCCGGTGCACGTGACCATCAGCATCGGGATCAGCACCTACCCCGACAGCCGGGTGTCGGACGGTGAGTCGCTGCTGAAGCTCGCCGACGAGAACCTCTACCGTGCCAAGGCGGCGGGCCGGAACCGCTACCAGGACTGAGCGTGCGGCCTCCCCTTCCGGCGGCCCTCCTGGCCGTGGCCGCGCTGGCCGGCTGCCGCGTGTCGCTCTCCCCCCTCCAGAACCGGGTCGCCCTCGGCCAGGAGCCGTACCTCGCCTTCGCCGCCACCGGCGAGGGCCGGCTGGGCGACGTCTACGTG
>JAICEH010000051.1 GCA_025924275.1 Gemmatimonadales bacterium
AAGGGCGTGCCGTCGGAGCGGGTGCTCAAGGTGCACGAGGGCCGGCCCAATGCCCTCGACCTGATCGTCTCGGGCCGGATCCAGCTGCTGGTGAACACCCCGCTCGGGAAGCTCACCCAGCAGGACGACTACACCATCCGGCGGGCCGCGCTGGCGAACCGCGTGCCCTACACCACCACGCTCTCGGCGGCCTCCGCGGCCTGCGACGCGATCATCGCGCTCCGGAGCCGGCGGCTGGAGGTGCGCTCGCTCCAGGAATGGCACGAGCTGGCGCGCGAGGCCGCGGCGGCGGACGTGCCGTGACCGTTCACCGCGGAGGGCGCGGGGGAATCGCGGAGGGTCGCGGAGGACAGCCAGGGACCGTGTTTCCCCGCCCCTCCCCGGGCCACGGGGCGGGGTGGGGCAACGCCGCGGTTGCGGTGCTCCGCGGCCCTCCGCGGTGCTCCGCGTCTCCGCGGTGAATCGACCTGACGAGGAACGGGATGCCTGACTACTTCGCCCACGAATCCAGCTACGTCGACCCGGGCGCCACCGTCGGCGCGGGCACGAGGATCTGGCACTTCTCGCACGTGATGCCCGGGGCCGTGATCGGCGAGGGCTGCGTGCTGGGCCAGAACGTGGTGGTGATGCCCGGCACCCGGATCGGCAACAACGTGAAGATCCAGAACAACGTCTCGGTCTACGAGGGCGTGGAGCTGGAGGACGACGTCTTCTGCGGGCCGAGCTGTGTCTTCACCAACGTGGGCACCCCGCGGAGCCACGTCTCCCGCCGGCACGCCTACCAGCGGACCCTGGTCCGGCGGGGCGCGACCATCGGGGCCAATGCGACGATCGTCGCCGGGGTCACCCTCGGCGAGTACGCCTTCGTGGGGGCCGGGGCCGTGGTCACCCGGGACGTCCTGCCCCACGCCCTGGTGACCGGCGTGCCCGCGCGACCGGCCGGGTGGATGTGCCAGTGCGGCGAGCCGCTCCGCCTCCGCGACGGCCGCGGGGCCTGCAGCGCCTGCGGCACCGCCTTCGCCCTCGAGGGGGACGCCCTCCACCGCGTTGACCCGCCACCGGCGCGCGGCTAAGTTTCACGGCTGTCGCACTTTACGGGGAGCTACGCGTGCAGGTACCGCTGCTGGACCTCGGGGCGCAGTTCCGGACCATCGAGGCGGACGTCCTGGGCCGGGTGAAGACGGTGGTGGACCGCCAGGGCTTCATCATGGGGCCGGAGGTGGCCGAACTGGAGCGGGAAGTGGCCCGGCTGTCCCACGCGGCGCACGGGGTGGGGTGCGCCAGCGGGACCGACGCCCTCCTCCTCGCGCTCTGGGCACTCGACCTCGAGCCCGGCGACGAGGTGATCGCCCCCGCCTTCACCTTCTTCGCCACCGCGGGGGCGATCCACAACGCCGGCGGCACGCCGGTCTTCGCCGACATCGACCCGGTCACCTTCAACCTCGACCCCGCGGCCGCGGAGGCGGCCATCACCCCGCGCACCCGCGCGATCGTGGTGGTGCACCTCTACGGCCAGATGGCCCCGATGGAGGCGTTCGCCGACCTCGCCCGCCGGCGCGGGCTCCGGCTGATCGAGGACGCGGCGCAGGCCATCGGCGCGCGGCGCCGGATCGGCGAGGCCTGGCGGATGGCCGGCGAGCTCGGCGACACCGGCTGCTTCTCCTTCTTCCCGACCAAGAACCTCGGCGCGTGGGGCGACGGCGGGATGATGGTGGCGCAGGACGACGCCGTGGCCGCCCGCCTCCGGTCGCTCCGCCTCCACGGCGGCACCCGCGAGTACTTCCACGACGAGGTGGGCACCAACAGCCGGCTGGACACGCTGCAGGCGGCGGTCCTCCTGGCCAAGCTCCCGCGGCTGGCCGGGTGGAACGCCCGGCGCCGCGAGCTCGCGGCGCGGTACGACGCCGCCTTCGACGGCCACGGCGCCATCCGGGCGCCCCGGACCGAGCCGGCCAACGAGCACACCTGGCACCAGTACACCATCCGCGCCGACCGGCGCGACGCGCTGGCCGACCATCTCAAGGCGCGCGGCATCGGGCACAAGGTGTACTATCCGCTCGCCCTCCACCTCCAGCCCTGCTTCGCGCACCTCGGCTACCGGGCGGGGGCGCTGCCGGTGACCGAGGCCGCCACCGCCGAGGTGGTGTCGCTCCCCGTCTATCCCGAACTCACGCCGGAGCAGCAGGACGCGGTGGCCGCGGCCGTGCTGGACTTCTACCGATGACCGTGGCGCAGGAGTTGATCCGGAAGGCCCAACGCCGCGAGATCCTCTTCGGCGTGGTGGGGCTGGGCTACGTCGGCCTCCCGCTGGTGATCGAGCTGGCCCGGGCGGGATTCCGGGTCCTCGGCTTCGACATCAACGCCGGGGTGGTGGCCGGCCTCTCGGCGGGGCGGTCCCACGTCAAGGACGTCTCGGAGGCGGAGCTCACCGAAGCGATCGCCTCCGGGCGGTTCGAGGCCACCACGGACATGGCCCGGCTGGCCGAACCCGACGCGATCTCGATCTGCGTCCCGACGCCGCTCTCCAAGTTCAAGGACCCCGACGTGAGCTACATCGTCGCGGCCACGGAGGCGGTGCGGGCGGGCCTCCGCCGGGGCCAGGCGATCATCCTGGAGAGCACCACGTACCCCGGCACCACGCGCGAGATCATGCTTCCCACCCTCGAGGCGACGGGGCTCCGGGTGGGGGAGGACTTCTTCCTCGCCTTCAGCCCCGAGCGGGTGGACCCGGGCAACCCGACCTACGGCACCAAGAACACGCCCAAGGTGGTGGGCGGCATCACCGCCGCCTGCCGCGACGTCGCCTGCGCCCTCTACCAGCCCGCCATCGACCGGCTCGTCCCGGTCAGCACCACCGAGGCGGCCGAGCTGGTCAAGCTGCTGGAGAACACGTTCCGCAGCGTCAACATCGGGCTGGTGAACGAGATGGCGATCGTCTGCGACAAGCTGGGCGTGGACGTGTGGGAGGTCATCGAGGCGGCGGCCACCAAGCCCTTCGGGTTCATGAAGTTCCTCCCCGGCCCCGGCCTCGGGGGGCACTGCATCCCGATCGACCCGCACTACCTCGCCTGGAAGATGCGCGGGCTCAACTACAAGACCCGCTTCATCGACCTGGCGGGCGAGCTCAACACCGAGATGCCCGTCTTCTGGGTGCGGAAGCTCCAGGACGCGCTCAACGACACCGGCCGGGCGGTGAAGGGCTCGCGCGTCCTGGTGCTCGGGGTGGCGTACAAGCGGGACATCGACGACCTCCGGGAGAGCCCGGCGCTCGACATCATCCGGTTGATCGAGCAGCAGGGGGCCACCGTGGACTACCACGACCCCTACGTCCGCGAGTTCACCGAGGACGGGCACACCCGGCGGTCGGTGCCGCTCACCGCGGAGGGGGTGGCGGGCTACGACGCGGTGATGGTGGTGACCGACCACGGCGGGGTGGACTACGCGATGGTCGCCCGGCAGGCGCGCTGCGTGGTGGATACCCGCCACGCGCTGCCCCGGAACGCCTGAGTGCGGGTCTCGGTCTTCGGCTCGGGGTACGTGGGCCTGGTGGGCGGCGCCTGCCTGGCCGAGACGGGCAACGACGTGGTCTGCGCCGACGTCGACGCCGCCAAGGTGGCGCGGCTCCAGGCCGGCGAGGTGCCGATCTACGAGCCGGGGCTGGAGCCGCTGGTGCGGCGAAACCGCGCCGAGGGCCGACTCCGGTTCACCACCGACCAGGCCGCCGCGGTGCACCACGGGGAGGTGCTGTTCATCGCCGTCGGGACTCCGCCGGGGGAGGACGGCTCCGCCGACCTCCAGCACGTCCTCGCGGTGGCCGACACGATCGGCGCCCACCTCGACGGCCCCAAGGTGGTGGCCACCAAGTCCACCGTCCCGGTCGGCACCGCGGCCCGGGTCCGCGAGGCGATCGCGGCGCGCACCCGCCTGCCGTTCTCGGTCTGCTCCAACCCCGAGTTTCTCAAGGAAGGGGCCGCCGTCGACGACTTCATGAAGCCGGACCGGGTGATCGTCGGCGTGGAGGCCGGCGACGAGCGGGCCCGGGCCGCGATGGCGGCGCTGTACGCCCCGTTCACCCGGCGGCAGGACCGCATCCTCTTCATGGACGTGGCCTCGGCCGAGGTGACCAAGTACGCCGCCAACGCGATGCTCGCCAGCCGGATCTCGTTCATGAACCAGCTCGCCCACCTGTGCGAGCGGGTCGGCGCGGACGTGACCGAGGTCCGGCGCGGCATGGGATCGGACGAGCGCATCGGCTCGGCCTTCCTCTTCCCGGGACCGGGCTACGGCGGCTCCTGCTTCCCCAAGGACGTGAAGGCGCTCATCCGCACCCTGCACGGGGCGGGGCTCGAGGCCGACCTGCTGGAGGCGGTCGAGGCGGTGAATGCCCGGCAGAAGCAGGTGCTCCCGGCCCGGGTCCGCGTCCTGCTCGGGGACGACCTCACCGGCACCGTCGTCGCGGTCTGGGGCCTGGCGTTCAAGGCCGAGACCGACGACATGCGGGAGAGTTCGAGCATCCCGCTGGTGGAGGACCTGCTGGCCCGCGGGGCACGGATCCGGGTGCACGATCCCCAGGCCCACGAGACCGCCCGCGCGGTGTTCGGCGACCGGGTCGAGTACGCCGCGGATCCCTACGCCGCCGCGGAGGGGGCCGACGCCCTGGTGATCGTCACCGAGTGGCTGGTCTACCGGAACCCCGACTTCGAGCGGCTGCGGGCGCTGCTGCGTCGTCCGCTCATCGTGGACGGCCGGAATCTCTACGACCCGGACCGCGTCGCCGCGCTCGGGTTCGCCTACCACAGCATCGGCCGCGCGCCGCGATGAGCCGGCCCGGGGCCCCTGGGGGAACGGGATGAGCCGGGTCCTGGTCACCGGGGCGGCCGGCTTCATCGGCTCGCACCTGGTGGAGGCCCTCCTGGCGCGCGGCGACGCGGTGACCGGGGTCGATTCCTTCGACCCCTTCTATCCCCGCGCGGTCAAGGAGGCGAACCTCGCGGCGGCGCGACGGCATCCCGGCTTCGAGTTCCGGGAGCTGGACGTGCTCGACGAGGCGCGGCTCGCGGCCCTCCTCGGGCCGGAGGTGGTGGTGGTGCACCTGGCCGCGAAGGCCGGCGTGCGGCCGTCGCTGGCCGACCCCGCGGCCTACGCCCGCGCCAACGTGGAGGGCACCGCCGCCGTCGCCGGGGCGATGCGCCGGGCCGGCGCGCGACGGCTGGTGTTCGGCTCGAGTTCCTCGGTGTACGGGGACGACACGCCCGCCCCGTTCCCCGAGGATGCGCCGGCGATCCGCCCGCTCTCCCCCTACGGGGCGACCAAGCGCGCCGCCGAGCTGCTGCTGGAATCGCTCGCACCGGTGGCCGGCCTCCGCGCCGTCTCGCTCCGCTTCTTCACCGTGTACGGACCGCGCCAGCGACCGGACCTCGCCATCCACGCCTTCGCCCGCCGGATGGCGCGCGGCGAACCGGTCACCCTGTTCGGGGATGGCACCACGGCACGGGACTACACGTACTGTGACGACGTCGTGCGGGGCGTCCTGGCGGCGGTGGAGTGGACCGCCGAGGGCCCGCCCGCCCATGCCATCGTGAACCTCGGGGGGCGCCGGGCCGTCCCCCTGGTGGAGATGGTGGAGGCGGTCGCGCGGGCCACCGGGTTCACCCCGCGGCTCGAGTGGGGCCCGCCCCAGCCCGGCGACGTGCGGCTGACCGCCGCCGACACCACCCTCGCGGAGCGTCTCTTTGGCTGGCGCCCCGAGGTCGGGTTCGAGGAGGGGATGCGCCGATTCGCCGCCTGGTTCCGGGAGCAGCCGTGCACGTGAGCTCGGATCACCTCGTCGCGCAGGCGCGGGAGCGCTTCGCGCTGCAGGATTACCGTGGGGCGATCCACCTGCTCGACGAGGTCGTGGCCGGGGGTCGCGACTTCGCGGACGTGCACCACCTGCTCGGGCTCTGCTGGTCGCTGCTGGGCCAGGAGGCCCGGGCCCTCGAGGCGTTCGACCGCGCCCTCGCGCTCAACCCCCGCTACCTCGAGGCGCACGTCCACCGGGGGCTGGTGCTCAACGCGCTCGGCCGGGTGGACGAGGGACGCCAGGCCTTCGCCGCCGCCGCCGCCTCGGGCGGCACGCCGGTGGCGGGGCTCCCGGCGCACCTCGCCGCGCGGTTCGCCAACGCGCACGCCGAGCTGGGCGACGCCTACGCCGAGGCGGGCGCCCTCGACCGGGCCGTCACGCAGTACCGGACCGCGTGCAACCTCGGCCCGGGGTTCCCCGACCTGCGCTACCGGCTCGCGCGGCTGCTGCTGGAGGCGGGACGACCGCTCGAGGCACGCGACGAGCTCGAGCGGGTGGTGGCCGAGCGTCCGGGCTTCGTCGACGCCCAGGCCGCGCTGGGACTCGCCCACTACCTTTCGGGTGACGCGGGCGGCGCCGAGCAGGTGTGGCGCGCGTGTCTCGCGGCGCGCCCGGAGAACGCGCGGGTGGAGGCGTACCTCGCGATGCTCGGCCGGAACCCCCGATGACCATCCGGGTTCTGGCGGCCCTGCTGCTGGCGGTGGTGGCCTGCACCGGCGGCACCCGGGACGAGCGCGGCGACGCGGCGTGGGCGGCGGGAGACTGGACCGGCGCGCTCGCCTTCTACCGCGCGGAAGCCGAGGCGGCCGGCGGGGACGCGTGGGGGAAGGCGGGGGCGGCGGCCCTCCGCGCACGGGACTGGCCGGCCGCGGCGGCGGCGTGGTCCCGGCTGGCGGTCGAGCGCCCAGCTCGCCAGGCCGAGGCGCTCGAGGGCCTCATTCGCGCCGCCGACGGGGCGGCCGGCGATGGCGACGCCGTCGGGCTTCGCGCGGCAGTCGAGGCGATGGGCACCCAATCGCCCGCGCTGCCGGTGGCCCGCTGGGCGGCGCGCTTCCCGGACATCGAGGCGGCACCCGAGCCACTGCTCCCCGCCGCCCTGGCCGGGGCGGTGGACCCGGCGGCGGCCGACCGGGCTCTCGCCGCCCTCGCCGAGGCCGCCGGCGAGCGCCGGGGCTGTGCGGCGGCCCTGCCGCGCTGGGCGGCGCTCGAGCGGAGGGCCGTGACCCCGGAAGTGCGCGCCCGCGCGGGGGGGCAGGTGGTGGCCTGCGCCCTGGCCCGGGGGGAGGCGACCATCGGGACCGACCCCGCCACGGCGGAGCTGCTGTTCCGGCGCCTACTCGAGCTCCGGCCAGCCGGCGACACGGCGCGCCGCGCCCTCCTCGGCCTGGGCGACGCGCGCCAGCGCCAGGGCGACCTGCTCGGCGCCGCGCTGGCCTGGCACCAGGCCGCAGCAGGCGCCCCGGACAGCCTCGCCGCCCAGGCGATGGCACGACTCAACGCGCTCGCCTCGGCGGGCGATACGGTTCCTGAAGGGATGCGATGACCCGTCTGCTCCTGCCCGCCTTCGTGCTGCTCGCCGCGGCCTGCGGTGGCGGCGGCCCCGGGCCCGGCAACCTCCCGACGCCGGAATCCGCCGACGCGGCGGTGGTGGATTCCGTGTGGGCGCTGGCGCGGAGCGAATTCACGGCGGGGAAGTGGGCCCAGGCCGCGGAGAACTTCGAGCGCGTCGCCCTCGAGCTCCGGCCCGGAGATCCGCGGCTGGCCGCCGGGCGGTTCTACCAGGGGGAGGCCCGGTTCGCGATGGGCCAGCACTTCGAGGCGGCACGCCTCTTCCGCCGGGTGGCCGACGAGACGCCGAACGATCCGCTGGCCCCCCGGGCGCTGCTCCGGGCCGGCGACGCCTTCGCGGACCTGTGGAGCCGTCCCGAGCTCGACCCGTCGTACGGCGAGACCGCCCGCTCGACCTGGCAGGAACTCCGCAACCGCTATCCGGCCGCGCCGGCCGCCGCCGTGGCGCAGGCGCGCCTGGCGGGCCTCGACGAGAAGTTCGCCGAGAAGCTGTACAAGAACGGGCTCTACTACCACCGGCTCAAAGCGTACGACAGCGGTATCATCTACTTCAAGGACCTCGTCGCCACCTACCCCCGGACCGCCGCGGCGCCGCGCGCGCTGGTCAAGCTGGTCGAGGCCTACCGCATCCTGGGCTACGCCGAGGACCGCGCGGAGACCTGCGACTACGTGCGGCGATTCCACGGGGACGACGCCGAGGCGTCGGCCGCCTGCCCCGCACCGGTGGCGGCGGATTCCGCCGCGCCGTCCCGGCCCCCGTCCTGACGTGGTGGGGCTGTTCGGCGGGTCGTTCGACCCGGTGCACCATGGGCACCTTATCGTGGCCCGCGCGGTGGCGGAGGCAGCCGGCCTCCGGGAGGTGTGGTTCGTGCCGGCCCGGGAACAGCCCTTCAAGGCCGGGCGGCACGCCGCCCCGCCGGAGCACCGGGTGGCGATGCTCGAGCTGGCAATCGCCGGCGAGCCCGGCTTCCGGGTGGAGCCGGTGGAACTCGAGCGCCCGGGTCCGTCGTTCACGGTGGATACGCTGCACGCGCTCAAGGCCCGCGAGCCGGGGGTGCGCTTCGCGCTGCTGGTCGGCGCGGACGCGGCCCGGGAGCTCCCGCAGTGGAAGGACGCGGCCGCCCTGCCCGGGCTGGCCACGCTCGTGGTGTTCGCGCGCCCCGGGACCCGGCTGCCGGAGGACCTGCCGGCCCGCACGGTGGTCGTGGAGGCGCCTCAGGTCGACATTTCGGCGACGGCCGTCCGCGCGCGCGTGCGCGCTGGCCGGTCGGTGCGCTATCTGGTGCCGGATGCGGTGGCGGCGTACGTCGCCTCGCACGGGCTCTATCGGGACGGATCGTGATGCTCAAGCAGATCGTGGACGCGGTGATCGGCACGCGGAACGAGCGGGACGTGAAGAAGCTGCGTCCCGTCGTGGCGCGCATCCATGCCGAGGAGGAGCGGCTCAAGGAGCTCCCCGACACGGAGATCCAGGGCCGGACGGCGGCGTTCCGGGCCCGGATCGGCGAGCGGGCCGGCGCGCTCCGCGCCGAGCTCGACCAGGTGCGCGAGGCCCGGCGGGTGGCCGAGGACCCGGCGGAGCGGGACCGGCTGGAGGACCGCGCCCAGGCGATCGAGGCCGACTGGAAGCGGGTCCTCGCCGAGACGCTGGAGGAGCTCCTCCCCGAGGCGTTCGCCACGGTGCGGGAGGCGTGCCGCCGCCTCCTCGGCTCGACCGTGATGGTGACCGGGCACGAGCTCACCTGGGACATGGTGCCCTACGACGTGCAGCTGATGGGCGGCATCGTCCTGCACCAGGGGAAGATCGCCGAGATGGCCACCGGCGAGGGCAAGACGCTGGTCGCGACCCTGCCGCTCTACCTGAACGCGCTGGCGGGGCGGGGCGTCCACCTCGTCACGGTGAACAACTACCTCGCCCGGCGCGACTCGCAGTGGATGGGGCACGTGCTCCGCTGGCTCGGCCTCACCGTGGCCTGCCTGGACGACACCGAGCCGGGGAGCCCCGAGCGGCAGGCGGCCTACGGCGCCGACGTCACCTACGGCACCAACAACGAGTTCGGCTTCGACTACCTGCGGGACAACATGGTGGTCTCGGCCGCGCAGCGGGTGCAGCGGCCGCACGCCTACGCCATCATCGACGAGGTGGACTCGATCCTCATCGACGAGGCGCGGACCCCGCTCATCATCTCGGGCCCGGTCGGCGGCCAGGAGAACGAGAAGTACGCGCAGTTCAACCGCCAGGTGGCCGACCTCGCCCGGAAGCAGACCGCCGTGGTGAACGGCCTCCTGGCCGACGCGGAGCGCCTGCTGGCCGCCGACCCCGCGGACTACGACGGCGGGCTCAAGCTCTACCAGGCGCATCTCGGCATGCCGAAGAACAAGCGCCTGCTCAAGCTGCTCAACGAGGCGGGGATGAAGCAGCTCCTCCAGCGGATGGAGCTCGATGCCCTGGCCGACCGGAAGCTCCCGGCGCGGCAGCAGCGGATGCGGGGGCTGGAGGAGGCGCTCTACTTCGTGCTGGACGAGCGCGGGCACAGCGTGCACCTGACCGACCTCGGGGCGGAGACGCTCTCCCCCGAGGACCCGCAGCTCTTCATCGTGCCCGACATCTCCGAGGCGATCCACGCCGTCGAGCGCGACCCGGCGCTCTCGCCGGCGGAGCGCCTGGAGCAGCGCCGCGTGATCGAGGCGGAGTACGCCGTCAAGAGCGAGAAGCTCCACATCATCCACAAGCTGCTCCAGGCCCACGTCCTGTACGAGAAGGAGGTGGACTACCTGGTGCAGGAGGGCCAGGTGGTGATCGTGGACGAGTTCACCGGCCGCCTGATGGCGGGCCGGCGCTGGTCCGACGGGCTGCACCAGGCGGTGGAGGCGAAGGAGGGGGTGCAGGTGAAGGGGGAGACCCAGACCCTCGCCACCGTCACCATCCAGAACTACTTCCGGATGTACGACAAGCTCGCCGGCATGACGGGCACGGCCGAGACCGAGGAGACGGAGTTCTACACCATCTACGGGCTCGAGGTGGCCGTCATCCCGACCCACCGGCCGATCCGGCGGCGGGACCAGTCGGACCGGATCTACCGCACCCGGCGCGAGAAGTACAATGCGCTGGCCGACGAGGTGGAGCGGCTCCACGCGCTGGGGCTCCCCATCCTCATCGGCACGGTGTCGGTGGAGGTGTCGGAGACCCTGAGCAAGATGCTCAAGCGGCGGGGCCTCCCCCACGAGGTGCTGAACGCGAAGTACCACCAGCGCGAGGCGGAGATCGTGGCGCAGGCGGGCCAGCGGGGCGCGATCACCATCGCGACCAACATGGCCGGCCGCGGCACCGACATCAAGCTGGGGAAGGACCTCGACCTCACGACCGAGGAGGCCGGCCTCCAGATCGTCGGCACCGAGCGGCACGAGTCGCGGCGGATCGACCGGCAGCTCCGCGGTCGGGCCGGGCGCCAGGGCGACCCCGGCGCCTCGATCTTCTTCCTGTCCCTGGAAGATGACCTGATGCGGCTCTTCGGCGGCACGGACCGCATCGCGAGCTGGATGGAGAAGAGCGGGCAGGAGGGGGAGGTCATCACCGGGAAGCTGATCACCCGGGCCATCGAGACGGCCCAGCGCCGGGTGGAGCTGCAGAACTTCCAGGCGCGGAAGCGGCTGCTCGAGTACGACGACGTGATGAACCAGCAGCGCGAGGTGG
>JAICEH010000052.1 GCA_025924275.1 Gemmatimonadales bacterium
GAGCGGCAGCGGCCCGGCCACGCCGGGCACCACCGTGTAGTCCTCGCCCACGGCGGCGGCAGCGGTGGCGGCGACCTGGGCGAGGGTGGCGCCCCGCAGGTCGGCCCGGACGCCACGGGGCGCCACGTGCGGCCCCAGTGCGGCCACCCAGACCCACTCGGCACCCGCCACGCTGGCGCCGTGATCGGTCCATTTCGCGCCGTCACCCCGCCCGTGATCCACCGTCACCAGGAGGGTGACGTTGCCCCGGACCGCGGGATGCGCGGCGAACGCTTCGTACAGCTCCCGGATCATCGCGTCGTTCCGGTGCGCGGCGGCGAGGTACTGCCGGTAGTCGCCCGCGTGCGCCCACTCGTCGGTCTCGCCCAGCGCGACGTAGAGGACCCGGGGCGGCGTCGCGGCCCACAGCCGGTCCAGCGCGCTCCGGTGGGTGAGCAGGTCGAACCGGGTCTCGCCCCAGAGCGGCGGCAGCAGGGCCGCCATGCGGGCGACCACGCTGTCCTGGCCCGCCTCCACCGGGATGCCGCTCCGCTCCGCATTGACGATCCAGGGGAAGGCGTCCCAGGAGGCGGTCACCGCCACGCGACCGGCGAAGCCGGGGCGGCCGGCCAGCCACTCGAGCACCGTCCGGTTGGGATTGGGCACCTTGTCGTTGGAGTCGATGCGATCGTCGGGGCTGCCGGTGAGCAGCTCGTTGTATCCCGGATAGGAGAAGTTCCTGCCGTTGGCCACCCGGACTCCGCCTCCGGCGGCCGCGTTCCCGAGGAGCTGGCCCCGGCGGGCCACCTCCCCCCAGAGGAAGGGCATGAGGAGGCCCCGGCGCTCCGCCGGGCTCGGTCGCCACCAGGCCCGGGCCACCTCGGCGCTGTCCGCCCCCATCCAGACCACGGCCGAATCCGCCCCGCCGAAGACCTCCTGCCACCGCAGCCCGTCGAGTGTCACGAGGAGGAGGTGGGGTGGCGCCGCCGGGAGGGGCCCGGCAGGCGGCGGCGGCGCCGCGGCGCAGGCCGCAAGGAGCGCCAGCGGCAGCTGGCGCAGTCGGCGCACGAAGGACTGGATGGTCGGCACTGGGCGCATTCTCGCGTGAAGTGGTGATCCCCGCTCCCTGCCTAGTACATCGACCAACCCGACTGCGACCCGTCCTGCGGCGCGGCGGGCGGCGGAGGCGGGGGCCGGTCGGCCTCCCGGGCCTCGCCCGCCGAGGGCGAGAGGGTGCGGCCCAGGACGTCGAAGACGTCGCTGGTGCGGATGGCCCGAAGGCAGAGGTGGTGCCCCTGGGGGCACTCGTCCTCCCCGCTGGCACTGCACGGGCGGCAGGGAAGTTCGCGCTCGATCACGGCGGCATGGGCGTGGTAGGGGAACGTCCCGCCGGTCCGCACGGTCGGGCCGAAGAGTCCCACGGCCGGCGTTCCCACGCCGCTGGCGACGTGCAGCAGCCCGGTGTCGCCCACGATGAGCGCGGCGCATCGCGCGATCAGCGCGGCGGTCTCGAGCAGGTTCAGGTCCCCGGCGGCGCTCGCCGCCCGGGGTCCGCCCCGGAGCGCCACCTCGCTTGCGGTCGGGCTCTCCTCGACGCTTCCCACGACCACTGCGTCGGCCCCGGTGCGGACGATCCGTCGGACGAGCTCGCCCCAGTACTCGACCGGCCAGCGGCGGGTGCGGTGCGCCGAGCCCGGGGCGAAGGCCACGACTGGCCGGCCCTGGCCCAGCCCGGCGCGCTCCAGCCATTGCGCCGCGCGCGCGCGGGCCCGATCGCTCAGGAAGAGCTCCACGGGCCCGCCGTCGGGCTCGACGTCGAGCGTGCGCGCGGCGGCGAAGTACCGCTCGGCCAGCGAGCCGCCCCCTCCGTCGGCGCGCCAGGCCCGGCCGAAGAGCCATCGGGCGAGCCCCGCGTCGTCCACCGTGGTCCAGCCGCCGGGCACCAGCGCCCGGAGTGCCCGGGTGCGGAGGGTGTCCTCCAGGTCAATCAGGTGGCTGAACCCGCGGGTGCGGAGGGTGGGGGCGAGGTCGCGCAGGGAGGCGTCGGCGCCGAGCGGGATGACCTCGTCCACCCGGTGGTTCTCGGCCACGAGCTGCCCCAGGCGGCTGGCCGTGAGGACCGCGACGTGCGCCTGGGGATGGCGCGCCCGGATGGCGCGGATCAGCGGGGTCGCGAGCAACAGCTCGCTCACCCCCCGGAGCCGGAGGACGAGCACCTTCGGTGGGGCGAGGACGACGGGGGTCACGAGGATAATCTACCTGCGGACCGACGGACCGATGGGCCGACAGGGCGGCGGGGAAGGGAGGGGGTGGCTTGCCCGGCGGGGTACGGGTCGCGAGGTTGGATGGGCAAGGCCACGCGCACCCCCCCGAGGCGATGGTCGAATACGCCCTGCTCAACGCCGGCACCGCCCTCAAGACGTTCGGGACGAACGCCTACCGGTTCATCACCACGCTGGACTGGCGCATCATCCTCGCGCTCGCCTGCGTGGTCGTGCTGATGGCGTGGTACACCCGGCCCAAGACGAGGATGTGAGCCGGCTGTAGATTCTCCGGATGACCGATTCCCGCCCACCGGCGCCCGAGGAACCCCCCGGCCTCGGCGCCACCGTGCAGGACTGGCTCACCCGCCCGATAGACCAGGACATCGTCGAATGGCTCGAAGGGCCGCGCTCGCGGCTCTCCGAGCTCAAGCGGGTCGGCCGGATCGCCGCCGAGTTCGTCCGCGGCTTTCGGGTGCTCCATTTCGTCGGGCCGTGCGTCACCGTGTTCGGCTCGGCGCGCTTCCCGGCCGGGCACCGCTACTACGAGCTGGCGCGGAGCCTCGGCGGGGCCATCGCCCGGACCGGGCAGACCGTGATGACCGGTGGCGGACCCGGCATCATGGAGGCGGCGAACCGGGGGGCGAAGGAGGCGGGCGGGCGCTCGGTCGGCTGCAACATCCAGCTGCCTCACGAGCAGCAGCACAACGACTACCTCGACACCTGGGTCACCTTCCGGTACTTCTTCGTCCGCAAGGTGATGCTGGTGAAGTACAGCACCGCCTTCGTGGTGCTGCCCGGCGGCTTCGGCACGCTCGACGAGCTGTTCGAGGCCCTCACCCTGGTGCAGACCAAGAAGATCGAATCCTTCCCCGTGATCCTGATGGGGACGGAGTACTGGGCGCCGCTGCTCGCCTTCCTGCACGACACGCTGGTGGTGGCGGGGACGGTGGATGCGGCCGACCTCGGGCTCCTGACGGTGACCGACTCGCCGGAGGAGGCGGCGGAGGTGATCCGCCGCCGGAGCCCGCCCCGGACGGCCGAGTGGGAGACCGCGCCAAGGCCCCGGCGGACCCTGGGGGAACCGCGGCAGCCGGTCGGCCCGTAGCTTCCGCTACCGCACCCGCACGCGGGCCGAACGCACCCCGTCGGACAGGGTCACGTCCAGGTCGCCCCGCGGTGCGGCCACCTCGGCCTCGCCGCCGCTCCGCACGATCGCCAGCACCTCGCCGGTGGCGGCGTCCCGCACCATCGCCGCGCCGAAGCGGGACGGATCCCACCGGATCCGCGTCCGGCCGCCGGCGCGTTCCAGCGTCGGGTCCGGCGGCGTGACGCGGGCGCCCGGGGGGAGCGGGGTGGCGCGGCGCTCGGCCGTGCCGGCCGGTCCGCTCACGCGCAGGGCCGCCAGGCGCCCCCGGCGGGCCTCGTCGAGCGGCAGGACGAAGGCGAAGGTGCGCGGTTCTCCCGGGAGGTCTGCCACCGGGGTGGCGGAGAACCGCCGGGCCGAGACCCGCCCACCTGCCTCGTCGAGTCCCTCGACGATCCACTCGCCCCGGTCGGGGGTCGCCGGCGCGATCACCGCGAAGGCGGGCTCGAGCACCACCTGGCCGTCCTCGATCCGTCCCCAGATGAGCACGCCCTCCACCGTCGGGCCCTGCACCGCATAGCTGACGGTCGCCCGGAAGTCGAGCACGCCCTCGTACATGTGGTCGCTGATCCACTGCGGATCGCAGTAGCTCATGACGTCGCGGTAGACGGAGGGCTCCCGCAGCGCGTTCGCCACGTGGTCCCACCCCCATTGACCGATGGAGGTGGACGAGTACGGGTAGGAAAAGTCGAGGCTCGAGGGGTCGGGTCCGCCGCAGTTCACGTGGCGCCGGCCGAAGTTGTGTCCCCACTCGTGGGCCGCCACCTCGGCCCCGCTGGGCAGGTGGTCCCATCCCAGGGCCGCGCGGTCCACCTGGTCGGACCCGGAGGAGGGCAGGTACCCGATGCCCGCCACGCCGGAGGTGTAGCCGACGTCGGCCACGCCGTAGTAGTACCGCGTGCTGCCCTCGGCGAGCTTGAGCGCCTGCACTTCCGAGAGCATGGTGGTCCACCCGCCACCCCCGCTCGTCAGGATGGTCTGGGTCGAGTAGGGCGCGCGGATCGTGGCGTCCACCTGGTTGAGCGGGTGGATCCGCCGGGTGAAGTCCAGCCACTGGGAGAGGTTCCCCGCGGAGACGTTGCCGGTCGGGGTCCCGGGCTTGGCCGCCTGGGTGATCGGCACCATCGTCACGTTGAACGATGGCGTGGTCGTGACCGCGAGCGCGCCGGTCTGCCCGGGCGGGAGCGACCCGTTGTCGCTCTCTGCCGACTCCGCGACCGCGTTGGCCGGGTCGACCAGCACCTCGACCGTCATCCCCGGCTGCAGGAAGCCCGCCGGGAGCAGCACGTTCCAGGAGCTGGACAGGCTCGCTTCGTTCACGGCGAGCGGCACCGACGCGCCCGGGGCCGGGAGGAGGTCCTCGCGAACCTGCGTGACCCCCTGGAAGAACCGCACGCGCACCTGCGGCTGCACCGCATTCGCCTCGTTGGCCAGCACGAACACCCGCACCAGCGCCGGGCGCGCGGCCACCAGCGCCACGCCGTTGTTCGGCCGCTGCACCGACTGGGTGATGTAGAAGCGCCCGATGCTCAGGTTGAACGTCTCGCCCGAGGCGCTCGCGTAGGTCACCGTGGCCTGGCTCTGGGCGCCGTCGTTCACCGCGACCTGCTGCGTGGTGGGCGTGGGGTTGAAGACGTCGGGCCCCTGCGTCGCCGTGGCCGCGGTGATCGTGTACGTGCCGGACTCGGGCGGCATCAGGGTGGTCGTGGCGGTCACCGCCTGGTTGTACCCGCCCGGGCCGGTGACCGTGATGTTGGCCGGGATGGCCACGGGCAGGCCGCTGACCGTGATCCGGAGGCTCCCGGCCAGGGGCGCGTACGCGACGGTGGCGGAGGCCGGTGTGTACCCGGCCACCACGCTGATCGACTGATTCCGGGGGGCGCCAGGATAGGTGGTCCCGCCGGCCTCGATGGTGTCGGCCGTTACCGTGTAGCTGCCCGGGTTGAGTTTCGAGAGGGTGGCGCTCGCCGCGAGCGTCTGCGCGAACGCTCCCCCCACCCGCTGCACCAGCACCGACGCCGCCACGCCGGACGGCAGGCCGGAGATGCCCACCGCGATCCTCCCGGTGGCGGGTGCGTAGCCCACCGCCGCGGCCTTGCTCTCCGCCTCCGCGACGGTGACGCTCTGGCTCAACGGGGTCGGCGCGAAGCGCACGGTGTCATTCTCGACGCCGGTGGCCGCGATCGCGTAGGTGCCCGGGTTCAGGTTGGTGAGCGCCCCCGAGGCCGTCAGGGTCCGCTGGAAACCGCCGGGGCCCGTGACCGTGAGGCTGCCGGACGTCCCGGACGGGAGGCCGGAGACGGTCACCTGGATCTGGGCCCGATCGGGATCGGTTCCCCCCCCGCCTCCGCCCCCCCCGCAGGCTGCGAGCAGCAGCGCGACCAGCCCGGCCCCGCCGCCGGCCGCGCGAGTCGCCATCGCCGTGGCGGCGGGAGCGTGGTGGGCGCGGCGAAGCATCAGCGGCATATGGAGTTGCTCGCGGGGATGGAGCGGCGGGACTGTCCCAACCGGGCCGGTCCTCTGGCGTTGGCTCTTCGCAAGATAAAGGCCCCGACGGCCGGCCGGGACAAGGGAGGGGAACCTTGCCGCAACGGACCGACGCGCCGGGGCATCCAACACAGGAGACGCCCCGACGACGCCATGGTGCACGCCGACCACCAGGAGGCCAGGATGCCCTTGCTCCGCTCGCTGTTCCTCTTCGCCATCATCACCCTCCTGCCCGCCGGGGTGCTGGCCGCCCAGGAGGCGACGCCGTCCGAGTGCGACGCGATCCGCGAGGCGCGGGCCCAGGCCCGGGCCGCCGCACGCGAGGCGAGGGCACACGTCGAGCGCCACCTGGCGGAAGCCGGTGTCGAGCGGGAGCTGGCGACGCGCGCCCGCGAGGAGTCGGCGCGCGCCATGGACCGGGCCCGCGCCGATGTCGAGCGCGCGATGGTCCGGGCGAGGCTCGACGCCGAGCGCGCCGCCCGCGAGGCGGTGCGGCTGCAGGAGCGGTTGGAGCGCCGCCGGGCGACCCGCGGGACGATGGACATCTAGGCCGCACCGCTTCACCCCCTCTTCACGATCCGCCCGCCGGGCTTCCTCGGGTCCGGCGGGCGTCCTATGCTACGGGGATGCCCGACCCCCGCGACGCGCTCCGCGCCTGGTTCCTGGGCCCCCGCGCCGAGAACGCCGACCTGCTTGAGCGGCTCGTCACCGAGGCGCTCCGGGATCACGTCTTCTGGCGCCGCAACTTCCACCCCGAGGACGGCTTCACCATCAGCGAGCGCGACCGTCGCGCGCCGGGCTACGAGGAGGCCGTCGCCACGCTGACGCAGGAACTGCTCGGGTTGCTGGCCGAATTGAAGCGGGACGTGCCCTTCTTCAGCGGGCGGTACAAGGGGCACATGGTCTTCGAGCAGACCATCGCCGCGCAGGTCGGGTACTTCGCCGCGATGCTGTACAACCCCAACAACGTCGCCTTGGAGGCCGCGCCGGTCACGACCCGGCTCGAGCTCGAGGTCGCCCGGCAGCTCGCGGGGATGATCGGGTACGATCCCGACGCGGCCTGGGGCCACCTGACCGGGGGCGGGACGATCGCGAACTTCGAGGCACTCTGGATCGCGCGGAACATCGCCTACCTCCCGCTCGCGGTCCGCTGGGCCGCGGCCGACCTCGGCGTCCAGGTGCCGGTGGGCCTCCCCGGAGGGAGCACGGCAGACCTGAGCGCGCTCGACCTGCACGCCCTGCTCAACCTGCAGCCGGCGGACGCGCTCGACGCCTGGCAGCGGCTCAAGGCCGCCGCGCCACCGGACGTGGTCGCGCGCACCGTGGCGCGCCACACCCTCGGCACCGCCGGCTATCAGGAGTACAGCCGGCGGATCGCGGCCACCTATCCCGATCCGCTGCCCGACAGCGTGGTGCTGGTGGCGGCCACGGCCCACTACTCGTGGGAGAAGGTGGTCCGGGCGCTCGGCATCGGCGGCGGCCAGCTGCGCCACGTGGCCGTCGACGCGCACTGTCGCATGGACCCCGACGCGCTCTGGGAGACCCTGTCGGCGCTCGCCCGCAGCCGGACGCCGGTGATGGCGCTGGTGAGCGTGTGCGGTTCGACGGAGGAGAGCGCGATGGACCGCCTCGACCTCGTGCTCGACGTGCGGGCCCGCGCCGCCGCCGAGCTGGGGCTGGCGTTCCACCTCCACTCGGACGCCTGCTACGGCGGCTATGCCGCGGCGGTCACGCGGGACGCGGCGGGCGAGCGGCGCGACGGGGTGGCCATCCGCCGGGACCTCGGCGGACCGTGGCCCACCGACGAGTGGGTGGCATCCGCGGGGGCGCTCGCCGGGACCGACTCGATCACCATCGACCCGCACAAGCTCGGCTACGTCCCGTACCCGGCGGGGGCGTTCCTCTGCCGCGACCGCCGGGCACGCGACCTGGTGGCGGTGACTCCGCCCTACCTCGCGCCCGCGGGCGGCGACCCGACCGGCGAGGAGTTTCTCGGCCGCTTCATCTTCGAGGGCTCGAAACCCGGCGCGGCCGCCGCCGCGGTCTGGCTCAGCCACAAGGTCCTGCCCCTCGACGAGCGCGGCTACGGCTACCTCATCGGGCAGACGGCCCTCGGGGCGCGGCGGCTGCACGCAGCCCTCGCCGGCGCCGACCTGGGGGAGTTCCGCACCGTGCTCCTCCCCGAACCCGACATCAACATCGTGTGCTGGGTGGTGGCGAAGCCTGGCGCGGCGACGCTGGCCGACCTCAACCGGTTCAATGAGGGGATCTACCGGGAGCTGAGCCTCCACCGGCCCGGCGGCGGTCCCGAGTACATCATCACCCGGACGCGCTTCGAGCACCCCCAGTACGACGGCGCGATGCCGCCGCTGCTCGAGCAACTCGGGGTCGGCTCACTCGACGAGTGGCGCGGGCCCGAGGGCGGCCTGGTGGTGCTCCGCGCGACGGTGATGGACCCCTTCCTGGCCGCCCCGCCGCCGGTGCCGGACCACGTGACGGGCTTCGTGGCCGCGCTCAGGCGGGCCGCGCGCACGGCGGCGGAACGGTCCGACGGCTGATCCCCGCCGGCCCCGCCCCGGCCGTCCCTCGGTCTACTCCCCTCGCCGGTCCGGGGCCAGCTCCACCGGCGCCGCGTACTCGTCGGTGTGACCCTTCGTGCCGGCGTAGAACCGGCGGAGCCGGGCCATGTCCTGTTCGGGGTCGTCGGTGAGCGCGACCGCCTCGCCGAATCGGACCTCCTTCCCGCCGTAGTCGAGCGCCACCGGCACGACCGGCACCCCGGCGCGGCGCGCGATGTGCCAGAACCCTGATCGCCAGTGGCTGGTCGGCTTCCGCGTGCCCTCGGGCGCGAGCGCCAGGAGGTAGCGCCCGTGCCGGGCGAACGCCGCCGCCGCCCGCTCCACGGCGTGTTCCGGCCTCGTGCGGGCCACCGGGATGCCGCCGAGGCGCCGCATCGCCGGCCCGAACGGCCAGTGATCCAGGGAGGCCTTCATCAGGAAGCCGTGAGGGAAGTCGCGCAGCAGCCCGGTGCCCCAGCCGGTCAGGAGGCCCAGCACGAAATCCCAGTTCGAGGTGTGCGGGGCCACGACGATGACGAACCGGGGTGGCGTCGGGTAGCTCCCCGTCACCCGCCACCCCGCCACGCGGAGGAGGCCTCCGGCAAGGCGCTCGACCGGCCCCCGGGGACGGTCGGTTCTCGCCAGGAGGTCGGCCGCGGCGGGGGGGCGCGCTGGGTGACCGGCTGGGTCGCTCACGGACCTCGCCTCTGCACGGTTTCCGGTTTTCTGCAATGCGAGAGGCTCCTGGCCCCCCGCCAAGTTGTTGGCCGGTAACGACCTGAGTCAAGCACACGGCTTGCACCGCGCGAAGCCTGACGCCCCCGGGGCCCCGGGGGCGGGCACACCCCTGGAGGGCTGTTCGACCCGATGCCGGTTCCCAGCCAGATGTCCGTGCGGCGCTTTCCCGACGCGGTGCACGCCCGCTTGCGCGTGGCGTATGCCGTGGGCTGGGACGCGCTCGTCTCGACCCACGCCGAACAGGCCACGCTGTTCGTCGAGGAGTTCGCCAGCCGGATCCCGGTGCTGGAGGCGCTGGAGCACTACTTCGAGGTCGTGCCGGTGCCGCTGGACATGCAGGAGGCGGTGCGGGTGCGGGCCCTCTCCCATCTCGACCTCGAGTGGATCCCGGTCACCGCGGCCCTGCCCCAGCTCGGGCCGTGGGCCTTCTTCCGCCCGGACAAGGTCATCGAAGTGATGCGCTACCGCCGCCAGTTCCACGAGCGGACCCGGCAGCTGGCACGGATGGTCGGTGCCCGGGCGGCCGAGGCGGTGCTGGTCACGCACGTCGGCAACGCGCTGAGCCTGGCGCAGCTCCTCCGCGGCCAGGCCCCGCCGGACGACGCGGTGACGCACTACATCAAGGAATTCGCCCTCCCGCTCGCCCAGGCGCACGCCGTCTTCCAGCGCGCCCAGGCTGCGATGGCGGGCGAGCAGCTCGCGGCGGCCTACCGCGAGCCCCCGCCGGCGGCCCTCCCCTCCGGTGGCGAGCTGGTGATCGATCCCGCGCCGGACTCGCTCGCCGCCGGGGGAGAGCACGCGGCCTGAGGGAAGCGCGGGTCGCCGGTCGGATCCTACCGCAGCATCGCCCGCACCGAGTCCACGCTGCCCTCGCTCGGCGCCGGGGTGATCCCGAGCAGCACCGCCACCACCGGGTAGACGTGCACGTTCCGAAAGGCCGGCACCGTCACCCCCGTGCGGAATCCCGGCCCCGCCGCCACGAACACGCCGCGCATCGAGAGGGCCGACTCGTCGTACCCGTGGCTGCCGCCGGCGGGGCGGAGCGAATCGCGCGCGAGGCGGCTCGCGGAGGTGATCGTCCACCCCTCGTCCGCCAGCGCGAGTACCGGGGGCACCCGCGCCGAGCGGTCGAGCCCCCACCTGGGCGGCAGCGTGCCGCGGGTCCAGGCCCGGAGGTGGGGGTGGGCGTCGAGCCGTGCGGCGATCGCTGCGGGATCGGCTCCGGGCCGCGGCCACACCTGCGTCACCGGCGAGCCCTCCGCGGACTCGACCGTGGCGGTATCGAGCAGGCCGTCGAGCAGCACCACCTGCTCGCGGGAGACGGCGGCCATCCCGTGGTCGCTCACCACCACCAGGTTCGTGCGCCGCGCCAGGCCGAGCGAGTCGAGCCCGCGAACGAGGCGGGCGAGCGCACCGTCCACCACGGCGATGGCGGAGTCGGTCTCCGCCGCGTCCGGCCCGTATCGGTGCCCGGCGTCGTCCACGTGGTGGAAGTAGAGCGTCACGAGCCGGGGCCGGGTTGCCGTGGGACGCCCCAGCCAGCCGAGCACGGTGTCCACCCGCGCCGCCGCGGGCAGCGACTCGTCGTACGGCTTCCAGTCGGTCGCCTGCCGACCCCCGATCGGGGCCTCGCTGCCAGGCCAGAACAGGGTCGCAGCACGAACTCCCTGCCGCTCGGCCGTCACCCAGACCGGCTCGCCACCCCACCATCGCGGGTCCCGGGCGGCGGCGGTGTCGGTGTAGGCGAAGGTGCCCAGCTGGGGATCGCGGAACCGGTTGCCGACGATCCCCGAGCGGCCCGGCCCGAGGCCGGTGACCAGCGCGTAGTGATTGGGGAACGTCACCGTGGGGAAGACCGGGACCAGCCCCTCGGCGCGGACGCCCCGCCGGGCGAGCGCCCGCA
>JAICEH010000053.1 GCA_025924275.1 Gemmatimonadales bacterium
CCTTGAGAAAGGCGCGCCGGAGCGAGCGGCCCTCGGCGTCGTAGAAGGTGGTCCGCCCACCCGGAGGCGTGAACGCGAAGGCGCCGAGGTCCTTCCCGCCCACGCGGAGCTCCGCGGCGAGGATGCGGCCGAACCGGACCTCGCCCTCCGCCGAGATCTCCCGCTCGAGCAGCACCTCGAAGCGGTCGCCCGCCCGCACGTCGCGGGAGAAGTCCACCTGCCAGGCGAAGACGTCGGCCAGGTCCCACGCCAGGCGGGTCCGTTCCCCGCCGGGCAGGAGCGCCTCGGCGATCGCGCCGTCGAGGCCGGTGTACAGGGAGGACTCGATGTCGCCCTCGACCCGCACGGCCTCCGGCCACCAGCGGATCGCCTCGGCCTCCCCGCGCCAGTCCCCGGCGGTGCGGATGAACCGCAGCCGGCGGTCGGGCGCCGTCCGGACGGTGACGCTCTCGGGCACGCTGTCCGCGAGGGACCGGCGGAAGTTGAATACCAGCCCGGCGCGCGCCCGCCGGGGGTCGAGGCCGAGCCGGGCGCCGAGCTCGCCGAGGTCGATCCCGGTGACCCCGCGGCGCTCGAGCAGCTCGCTCACCGTCTCGCCGGCGAGGAGGGTGTCCGCCTCCTCGGCCCACGCCTCGGAGACCACGATCGGCGGCGCCACGTGCAGCCGGGGCCAGGGCCACTCGCCCCGGACCGCGAAGGCCGCGCCGGACGCCACCGTCCCCGCCGCCAGCAGGGTGGAGAGCCAGCGCTGCATCAGTCCATCTGCCGTCGGATGAAGGTGGGGATCTCCATGTCGCTCACCTCGGGGCCGGGCGCCGGCGGCGCCGGCCGGCGTGGCTCGGGCCGGGGGGCCGCCTGCTGGGCCGGGGCCGGGCGCCGCTCCTTGGGGAACGGGAGCACGCCGGCGGAGGGGACCTGGAGGCCGCGGCCGGCCTCGCCCGTCACCGCGCGATCGAACCCGGTGGCGATCACGGTGACGCGGATCTCGCCCTGCATGGCCGGGTCGCTGGTCGCGCCGAAGATGATCTCCGCCTCATCGCCCGCGGCGTCGTGGATGATCTCGCTGATCTGCGTGGCCTCGCCGAGGGTGAGGTCGTCGCCCCCGGTGATGTTGATCAGCACCCCGGTGGCGCCCGAGATGGAGACGTTGTCGAGCAGCGGGCTGGAGATGGCCTGCTGGGCCGCTTCCATCGCGCGGTTCTCCCCCCGGCCGATGCCCGTGCCCATCAGGGCCGCCCCGCCGTCCTGCATGATGGTGCGGACGTCGGCGAAGTCCACGTTGATGATGCCGGTGGAGGTGATCAGGCTCGCGATGCCCTGGGTGGCGTGGAGCAGCACCTCGTCGGCCTTCTTGAGCGCCTCGGTGAAGGGGATCTGCTTGCCGACCACGGCCAGGAGCCGCTCGTTGGGCACGACGATCATCGTGTCCACGTTGCGGCGCATGTCGCCGATGCCCATCTCGGCCTGGCGCATCCGCTTCCGCCCCTCGAAGAGGAAGGGCTTGGTGACGATGCCCACCGTCAGCGCCCCGAGGTCGCGCGCCACCTGGGCCACCACCGGCGCGGCCCCGGTGCCGGTCCCGCCACCCATCCCGCAGGTGACGAACACCAGGTCGGAGCCCTGGACCGCCGCGAGGACCTCGTCCCGGTTCTCCTCGATGGCCTGCCGGCCGATCTCCGGCCGGGCGCCGGCGCCCAGGCCGCGGGTGAGCTTCCGGCCAATCTGGACCTTGAGGTGGGACTTGGACGCGGTGAGCGCCTGGGCGTCGGTGTTGACCGAGATGAACTCCACCCCGGCGAGCCCCTCGTCGATCATGCGGTTGACGGCGTTGCCGCCCCCGCCGCCGACGCCGACGACCTTCATCCGCGCCTGCTGCGGCGCGCTCTCGTCCAGCTCGAAGATCATGTCGCCCATGGGCTGGCCTCCCCGGCCGATCCGCTCAGAAGAAGTCCTGCAGCCACCGCTTGACCGGTCCCCACACCTTCTCGACGTTCGAGTTCCGCCGGGCCCCGGTGCCGAACCCCGAGACCCCGAGCTGCTGGGCGCCGTAGAGCACCAGGCCGGCCGCCACGGAGAATCGCGGGGACTCCACGCTGTCGGCAAGCCCGGTCAGCCCGGCGCCGGGGGCCCCGAGGCGGACCGGCGCTGCGAAGACCTCGCGGCCCAGCTCCACCATCCCCGGGGCGAGCGCGCCGCCGCCGGTGAGCACGATGCCGGCCGGCAGGCGCTCCTGGTAGCCGGCGCGGGTGATCTCGTCCGCGGCGTATTCCAGCACTTCCTGCAGCCGGGCGTGCATGATGTGCGCCAGCACGCGGCGGGCGGCGATTCGCGGGCCCTGGGCCGGCGTGCTCGGCAGCTCGATCGTGTCCGACTCCGGCACCAGCGGCTCGTAGGCCGCGCCGTGACGCTCCTTGATCCGCTCGGCGTCCTGCTGGGTCACCTGGAGCCCGTGGACGATGTCGGCGGTCACGTGCCCGCCGGCGCAGAGGAGCGACGCGGTATGCCGGATCCGCCCCCCCGGGAAGATCGACACGGTGGTGGACCCGCCCCCCAGGTCCACCAGGGCCACCCCCAGCTCCCGCTCGTCCGGGGTCAGGACCGCGAGCGAGGCGGCGAGCGGGCCGAGGACGAACTCCGCCACCGCGTACCCGCCCTGCTCCACGCACTTGCGCAGGTTGACCGGCACGCTCGAGAGCACGGAGACCAGGTACACCTGCACGTCGAGCCGGGTGCCGGTCATCCCGATCGGCTCGCTGATGCCCCCCTGCTGGTCCACCTGGTAGTCCTGCGGGATGGCGTGCAGGAGCTCGTGGTCGGCGCCGAGCCGGGTACTGGCCGCCACGTCGTTCACCCGGGCCATGTCGGCGGTGCGAATCTCGCCCCCGGTGATCGAGACGACGCCATTGGACTGCTTCCCGGCCACGTGCTCGCCGGCGATGCCCACCAGCACCGAGCCGACCTTCACGCCCGCCATCCGCTCGGCGTCCGCCATCGCCTTCCGGATGGCGCGGGTGGTCTCCTCGATGTCCCGGACCACGCCGCGCCGGACGCCGGCGCAGCGCTCGAGGCCCATCCCCAGGATGCGCGCCGCCGGCGCGCGGGCGCTGCCCGCGCCCTCGGCGACGATCGCCTTGACCCCGGTGGTGCCGATGTCGAGCGCGGCGACGAGCCGCTGCGGGGCCGCGCTCACGAGGCCAGTCCGCGCACGACCACCTGCCGGGCGAAGCGGCCGTCCAGCTCCCCGTAGGAGCGGCCCTGCCGCGCGAGTTCCTCCGCCACCGCGGTCACCGAACGAAGCACCTCCGCCGTCACGTCAGCCGGCAGGCGCCAGCGCCGTCCCGCCACCTCCACCACCAGGTGGTCGCCGGACCGCGTGGCCGTCGAGATCTGCGCGAAGAGCTCGGGATCGAGCTCCCGCAGGCGGGCCAGGCCCAGCCCCACCACCGAGTCCGCCCGTGCCGCCACCGGCAGGTCGGGTGCCGCGCGGGCGGGATCGAACGGCAGCGCCCGGCCCAGCGAGTCCATCAGGGCGAGGCGGCCGCGCGCCGGCGCCAGCGCCACCGGTTCCAGCTCCCGCAGGGTGACGCGAATCGTCCCGGGCAGCCGCCGGCCCACATCGACCTCCGCGAGGCCGGGCACGGCGCGCAGCCGTGCCGCCACCGGGGCCAGGTCATCGAACACGCTCGCCCGCGGCCCGAGCGCCAGCGCACGAGTCAGTTCCCGCGGATCGCCGTACCGGAGGCCCGCGAACTCCACCCGCCGCACCGCGAAGAACCCCACCTGCCGGAGCACCCGCGGGAGCCCCACCCACAGCGATCCCAGCAGCACCACCCCGCCCAGGACCGCCCACCCCGGCTTCACGCGGCCAGCCACGCCACCAGCTCGTGCCCGGCCCGGGTGATGTCCCCGGCCCCGAGGGTCAGGACCACGTCGCCCGGCCGAAGCGCGTCGGCCACCTGGCGGGTGAGGTCGGCCCGGTGGGACACGAACCGCACCTGGGCGCCGGCGGCCTCCGCCGCGTCCGCCACCAGCCGGCCACTGACCCCGCTCACCGGCTGTTCCCGCGCGGCGTAGATCTCGGTGACGATCACCAGGTCCGCCGCCGCGAGGGCCGCTCCCATCGCCCCGCCGTGCGCCTGGGTGCGCGAGTACAGGTGGGGCTGGAAGACCGCCACCAGCCGGCGGCCGGGGAATGCCTGCCGCGCCGCCGCCAGCGTCGCGACCAGCTCGGTGGGGTGGTGGGCGTAGTCGTCCACCACGCTCACGCCGCCCACGTCGCCGAGGCGCTCGAACCGCCGTCCAACGCCGGGGAACCGGGCCAGCGCGGCCAGCGCGCGACCCGCGTCCGCCCCGACGGCGAGCGCCGCAGCCAGGGCCGCGGCCGCGTTCCGGACGTTGTGCAGTCCCGGCACCCGGAGCCGGAGCTCGACCGGTGAGCCGTCCGGGAGGCGGAGTCGGGCGGAGGAGCCCTCGCTGCCCTGGGTGACCGCGCCGATCGCCAGGTCGGCCCCCGGGTGCGTGCCGTAGCGCCACACCCTTTCGCCGAGCCGGGCGGCCACCCGCTCGGCGCCGGGATCATCGGCGCAGGTGATCACCCGCTGGGCGCGCGAGGCGAACTCGACGAAGGCATCCTCGATCGCGGCCAGTGAGCCGTACACCTCGAGGTGATCCGCCTCGACGTTGGTGATCACCGCCACCGCGGGGGTCAGCGCCAGGAAGGCGCGGTCGTATTCGTCGGCCTCGACCACGAAGAGCCGGTCCCGGCCGGGGCGGGCATTGCCCTCCCAGAGGCTCACCCGACCGCCGGCGATCCCGGTGGGGTCCAGCCCGGCCCCCACCAGCGCCTCGGTGGTCATGGCCGTGGTGGTGGTCTTCCCGTGCGTTCCCGCGATGGCGATGGCACGGCCGGCCGCCACCAGCCGGGCGAGCGCCTCCTTGCGGGGCACCACGGGAATGCCCAGCGCCCGGGCCCGCCCGAGCTCGGGGTGGGACGGCGGCACTGCCGCGGTGACCACGAGGGCCCGGGCGCCGGTGACGTGGGCCGGATCATGGCCGCCCAGGACCACCGCGCCCGCCGCGCCGACATCCGCTGCGCCCGACGGATCGGGGTCGCATCCGGTGACCGGCAGCCCCCGCCGGAGGGCGAGGAGCGCCAGGGCACTCATCCCGGCACCACCGATGCCCACGAAGTGGAGGGGACGCGGGTCATCAGGGTCGAAAAGGGCCATCGTGAATGCGCTAATCTACACGGCCATCAGCATTTGGGAAAGCCCGCGCAACCCCCGGGATGGCCAGAAAATGGCTCGCGATCACCGCCGCCGCGTCAGGCCGGCCGCGCCGCCGGGCGGCCCCCGCCATCCGGTCCCGCCGGAGGCCGTCGGCCATCAGCTCCCCCACGAGGTGACCCAGCGAATCAGCGTCCAGGTCGGCCTGACGCAGGGTCACCGCGGCGCCCGCCGCCGCCATCGCCTGCGCGTTCCTGGTCTGGTGATCCGCCGCCGCCGTGGGCAGGGGGATCAGGATGCTCGGCACTCCCCAGGCGCAGAGCTCCGCCACCGACAGCATGCCCGCCCGGCTCACCGCGAGGTCGGCCACCGCCCACCCGTCCGCCATCGGGTCGAGAAAGTCCACCACGTGCCGCCCCGGCGGGGCATGGAGCGGCGCGAACTCGGCGTGCGTCCCCTTCCCCGTCACCCAGAGGAGGTTGAGGCGGGCAGCACCGCCCCGGCGCACCCATTCGGCCACGGCCCGATTGATCGCCAGGGCGCCCTGGGACCCCCCCGTGACGACCAGCGTCTGCCGTGCGGCGTCGAACCCGAAGCGGGCGCGGGCGAGCTCGCGCCGCGCCGGATCGGGCGGCACGATCGGGTTGCCGGTGTCGAAGACCCGGGTGTGGGCTCCGGGCCGCAGGTGGCGTGCGGCCTCGGGCAGCCCGAGGTAGACGTGATCGACCCGGCGGGCGAGCCACCGGGTGGCCAGCCCGGGGTAGGCGTTCTGTTCCTGGATGGCGGTGGGCAATCCGAGGTGTGCGGCCCACCAGACCGCGGGCGCCGACGCGTAGCCGCCGGTGCCGATTGCGGCCACCGGCCGTTCCCGGGCGAAGAGTGCCCGGAGTGCCTGCACCACGCGGGCGAGCGCGAGGGGCTGCGCCACGTTGCGCCACCACTGCCGGCGGTGGATCGGCTGCACCGGGAGGAGGGCGTAGGCGAAGTCCCGGGCCGGAAGGACGTGCGCCTCCACCCCCCGCTCCGCCCCGACGATCACCGGCTCGAGGCCGGGCACGCGCTCGCGCAGCGTCCGCGCGAGCGCGAGGGCCGGCATCAGGTGCCCCCCCGTGCCGCCGCCGGCCACCAGGACGACCGGCACCGGTCAGCGGTCGTCGCGCGGGGCCGGCTTGCCCCGCAGGTGGCCCACGCTGAGCAGGATGCCGGCGCCGGCGAGCGCGATGCCGAGGCTGGAGAGCCCGTACGACATGAAGGGCAGGCTCAGGCCCGTCGTCGGGATGAGCGCCACCGACACGCACATGTGCATCACGGCAGTGACGCCGACCAGCGCGGTGAGACCCGCGGCGAGGTACCGCCCGAAGGGGTCGGGAGCGGTCCGTGCGATCCGGAAGCCCAGCCAGCAGAACAGCGCGAACAGGAGTGCCACCAGGGTGACGCCGAGGAACCCCCACTCCTCGCCGATGGTGCTGAACAGGAAGTCGTTGTACGCGTAGGGCAGGTAGCCGAGCTTCTGCTGGCCCTCGCCGAAGCCGACCCCGAGCAGCCCGCCGGACCCGAAGCCGATGAGTGACTGCTTCACCTGGAAGGTCGCGGCCTCGCCCGCTTCGGCGGGATCGAGGAAGGCTGCGAGGCGGGCCGCCCGGTACGAGACCCCCTCGATCCGCTCCCAGACGAACCAGATCGCCGCCACCCCCAGCAGCAGGAAGTGCCCGATCTTGGCTCCGGCGCTGAACAGGATGAGGAACCCGCAGAGGGCCGTCAGCACCGCCATCGACATGTTCGGCTGCAGCAGGATCAGGAGCGAGACCAGGCCGAGCACGACCAGGAAGGGCATCATGCCCTTCTTGAACTCGCGGACCTGGGCGCCCTTCTTGGCCGCGAGCATCGCGCACCAGATCACCACGGCGAGCCGCGCCACCTCCGAGGGCTGGATCGAGACGGGCCCCAGATCCACCCAGCGCCGCGCCCCGTTGAGCATCGGGGCGATCCCCCGGGTGAAGGGGAGGAGCGGCACCAGGAGGAGGAGCAGCGTGACGCCGAGGATCGGCCAGGCGAGCCGGCGCCAGAGCCGGTAGTCCACCCGGGCCAGCACCGTCATCACCAGGAGCCCGCCGAGGGCGCCGGCCACCTGCTTGATCCCGTTCGCGGGGCCTTCCTGGAGCACGACGGCCGCGTAGCTGTTGGCCACGCCGAAGACGACCAGCGTCGCGGTGACCACGGCCAGGAGGCGGGTCTCCCAGCGGTACTCCCCGGGATGCCGGATCACCGGATCGGTCACATCGCCTCCACGGCCGCCCGGAAGGTGGCACCGCGCTCCTCGTAGTTGCGGAACTGGTCGTAGCTGGAGCAGGCCGGGCTGAGCAGCACCGCGTCCCCCGGCCGGGCCAGCCGCCGCGCCGTCTCGATCACCTCGGCGAACGGCCCGGCGCGGACCACGTGGAGGAGGGGGCCGAGGTCGGCCTCGACCAGGTCGCCCGCCTCCCCGTACGCCACCACCGCGCGGCAGCGGCCGGCCGCCGCCGCCGCGAGGCGGGCATAGGGCTCGCCCTTGTGCCGCCCGCCGAGGAGCAGCACGAACGGCCGTGTCATCCCCCGCACGGCCATCTCCGTGGAGGCGACGTTGGTCGCCTTCGAATCGTTGATCCAGAGCACCCCGCCCACCTCGCCCACCGGCTCGAGCCGGTGCTTCATCGGCCGGAAGGTGCGGAGCCCGTCCGCGAGGGCGGCGGACGGCACCCCCGCCACCCGGGCCGCGAGCGAGGCCGCCAGCGCGTTGGCGACGTTGTGGTCACCGAGGAGCGGCAGCTCCGCCCGGGGCAGCACGGCGGCGCCGTCGACCACCAGGGCGTCCCGGTCGCGGTCGTACCAGGCATCCGCGACCGCCGCGAGGGAGAACCGCCGGTGGGCGCCGGGGGCCGCCGCCGCGAGCTCCTGCACCGCCGCGTCATCCGCGTTGGTGATCCACACGGGCGCGGCCCCGCCGCGCTCGAACAGGCGGGCCTTGTCGGCCTGATAGGCCGCGAGCGAGGGATACCGGTCGAGGTGGTCCGGCGCGAGGTTGGTGACGAGCCCCACGTCCACCCGGAGGTGATGGACGTCGTGGAGCTGGAAGCTGGAGAGCTCGAGCGCGAGCCACCGCTCCGGCCCGGGCGCGCGGGCATACTCCGCGAGAGCCCGGCCGATGTTGCCGACCGGCGCCGCGGGGACGCCGGCCGACGCCAGCAGGTGGGCCACGAGCGCGGTGGTCGTCGTCTTCCCGTTGGTGCCGGTGATGCCCGCGATCCGCTGGCCGGTGAGCGCGGCGTAGCCGACGTCCACCTCGGCCACGACCTCGACCCCCGCCGCGTGGGCGGCGACCACGGCCGGGGCCTCGGGCGGCACGCCGGGCGAGACCACCACGGCCGCGGCCCGCCCCAGGCGGACGAGGTCGTGGCCCCCGGTGTCCGCCACCGCCCCCGCTGCCCGGAGCCGTGCGGCACACGCCTCGACCTCCGACCCGGTGCCGGCGTCGGAGGCGTACACCGGGATGCCCCGCTCGCGGAGGACCAGCGCCGCCGCCTCCCCGCTCCGGGCGAGCCCGAGCACGGCCACCTCGCGCCCGGTGGCGCGCCACCGGTCGAACATCAGCGGAGCTTGAGGGTGGCGAGCGCCACGAGCGCGCAGAACACCCCGAGGATGTAGAAGCGCATCACCACCGTCGGCTCGGCCCAGCCCAGCTTCTCGAAGTGGTGGTGGAGCGGCGCCATCCGGAAGACCCGGTGGGCGTCGGCGTACTCCCGTCCGCGGGTGCGCTTGTGCCAGCGGTAGGTGCCGGTCTGCAGCAGCACCGACGCGCCCTCGGCCACGAACACCCCGCCGACGATCACGAGCAGGAACTCGGCCTTGAGCAGGATCGATACCGTGCCGAGCGCACCCCCGATCGCGAGGCTCCCGGTGTCCCCCATGAAGACCTGCGCCGGATGGGCGTTGAACCAGAGGAACCCGAGCGCGGCGCCCATCAGGGCCGCGCAGAAGACCGCCAGCTCCCCGGCGCTCGGGAAGTAGAACAGGTTGAGGTACTGCGTCATGTCGGTACGGCCGAACACGTAGGCGAAGGCCGCGAAGGCGGCCGCCGCGATGGCCGTGAGGCCGGTGGCGAGCCCGTCGAGCCCGTCGGTGAGATTCACCGCATTGGAGAAGAAGCCGCTCACCAGGGTCACGAACACGACGTAGAGCCAGGGCGTGAACACCACCACCACGAACTTGAGGAAGGGGACCGTGGTCGCGGAGGCCGGGATCGTCTCCGGGGGCACCACGGGCCAGCGCAGCAGCGCCAGGCCGAGGAGGAGGCCGAAGGCCAGTTGCCCCACCAGCTTCCACTTGGCCACGAGGCCGCGGGAACTCCCCCGCACGATCTTGAGGTAGTCGTCCAGGAACCCGATGGCACCCATCCAGAGCGTGGCGAACACGGCCACCAGGATGAACCGGTTGTCCAGCGGGGCCCAGAGCAGGGTCGGCACCGCCGTGGCGAGGACGATGATGAGGCCGCCCATCGTGGGCGTGCCGCGCTTCCCCTGGTGCGACGCCGGGCCCTCGGCGCGGATCACCTGGCCGATCTTCCGGGCGCGGAGCCGGCGGATGATCGCGGGGCCGACGAGGAAGGCGAGCAGGAGGGCCGTGACCACCGCGCCGGCGGCCCGGAAGCTGAGGTAGTTGAAAAGGTTGAAGAAGAGGAAGTGCTTCCCGAGCGGGGTCAGCAGGTGATAGAGCATCGCCCCTCAGTGCGATGACGACGTGGGCTGGCCGGTGATCACCGGAAGTATACGTTCGAGCGCCACGCCGCGGGACGCCTTGAGCACCACCAGGTCGCCCGGGCGGAGGTGGGGGGCGAGGAGCGCGCCCAGGGACTCGGGATCCTCCCCCGCGACGAGCCGCGGCCCGAGCCGCCCGGCGTGGGGGGCCATCGCCGGGACGAAGTCGCCCACCACGGCGAGGAGGTCGGGCCCGAGGTCCACCAGCTCGGCGGCGATCGCCGCGTGCAGCGCGGCCGACTGCGCGCCCATCTCCCGCATCGTTCCCGCCACGAACACCAGGCGGCGGCGGCCCCGCATCGCCCGGGCCGTCGCCATCGCCGCCCGGAAGGAGGGGGGGGTTGGCATTGTAGCAGTCGTTGAGGATCACCAGACCGCCGGCGTGGAGCACCTCGCTCCGTCCCCCGGGCACCTCCAGCCGGCCCAGGGCGGCGGCAGCCGACGCCCGGTCGAGTCCCAGCTCCCGCACCAGGGCCCACGCCAGCATCGCGTTGGCGGCGAGGTGGCTCCCCGGCAACGGCAGCCGGAACCGGACGCCGTCCACCCGGACGGCAGCGCAGCCCTCGTCGTCGACCTCGAACTCCTCGGGCACCAGATCCGCCCCGGCAAGGCCTGCCGTCACGGTGCGGCGGGCGCGCCGGCGGGCGCCCAGGGCGAGCGCGGCGGGCTCGGTGCCTACCACGGCGAGCGGCGCGCCGTCGGTGATGGCGAGCTCCTCCTCGAGCACCTGGTCGAGCGTGCCGAAGCCCTCGAGGTGCTCCTCGCC
>JAICEH010000054.1 GCA_025924275.1 Gemmatimonadales bacterium
CTGAGGTCGCGGCCGGTCATCTCCGCCGGGGGCTCGAGGCCCAGCATGCGGAGCAGGGTGGGGCCCACGTCGCAGAGCGCGCCGCCCGTGCGGAGGGCCGCGGGAGGCGCCGCGCCGGCGAGCACGAGGGGCACCGGGTTGGTGGTGTGGGCGGTGTGCGGGCCGCCGGTCTCGGGGTCGATCATCACTTCGCAGTTTCCGTGGTCGGCGGTGACGATGAGGGAGGCGCCGGCGCGATCGGCGCTGGCGAGGATCCGGCCGAGGCACTCGTCCACCGTCTCCACCGCCTTGATGATGGCGGGGACGACGCCGGTGTGCCCGACCATGTCGGCGTTGGCGTAGTTGGCGAGGATGAAGTCGTGCTCCCGCGCCTCGATGCCGGCGCAGAGGACGTCGGTCACGCCGGGGGCGCTCATCTCCGGCTGGAGGTCGTAGGTCGGCACCCTGGGGCTCGGCACGAGGCGGCGTTCCTCGCCGGGGTAGGGCGGCTCGTGCCCGCCGTTGAAGAAGTAGGTGACGTGGGGATACTTCTCGGTCTCCGCGGTGCGGAGCTGGGTGCGCCCGGCATCGGCCAGCACCTCCGCCACGATCCGCGCCAGCGACGCGGGCGGGAAGGCGGCGGGAAAGGGGAAGGTGCGGTCGTACTGGGTCATCGTCACGACGTCGAGGCCCGGGCGTCCGGCCACGTCGAAGCCGTCGAAGCCCGGGATGGCGAGCGCCCGGAGGATCTGCCGCATCCGGTCGCTGCGGTAGTTGAAGCAGAAGAGGCCGTCGCCGTCCCGGAGCAGGGCCGCGGGCGCGCCCTCCCGGTGGAGCACGATGGGCCGGACGAATTCGTCGGTCTCGCCCCGCTGGTAGGCGTGGCGCACCGCCTCCACCGGGTCGGACTCGGCCACGCCGGTCCCGTGCACCAGGGCGTCGAAGGCGAGCCGGGTGCGCTCCCAGCGCCGGTCCCGGTCCATCGCGTAGTAGCGCCCGGCGAGCGTGGCGAGGACTCCGCGGCCGCCGGTGCGCCGGGCGATGTCGTCCTGCAGGCGGCGCACCACCTCGAGGCCGGAGGTGGGCGGCGAGTCGCGGCCGTCGAGGAAGCCGTGCACCACGAGCCGCGGGAGGTCGAACCGGGTGGCGAACTCGAGCGCGGCGCGGAGGTGGGCATCGATGGCGTGGACCCCGCCGGGGCCGAGCAGGCCCGCCAGGTGGAGCGTGGCACCGCGGGCCCGGACGCCCTCGGCGAGTGCCTGCACCGGCCCCAGCTGCCAGAAGCTCCCGTCGGCGAAGCTGTCGGAGATGCGCACGAGGTCCTGCGGCACGACGCGGCCCGCGCCCAGCGTGAGGTGGCCCACCTCGGAGTTGCCCATCTGGCCGTCGGGGAGCCCGACGGCACGACCGCTCGCCTCGAGGAGGGTGCGGGGCGAGCGCTCCCAGAGCCGGTGCCAGACCGGCGTGCGGGCGAGCTCGATGGCGTTGCCTTCGCGCTCGACCCGGTGGCCCCAGCCGTCGAGGACGACGAGGACCACCCCTCGCTCGCGGTTTGACATGCCCGTGTGCGGCTCCTACGATTCGGGATCGTGAGACTCGCGCCGCAATCTATCCCGGTCCGCACCCTCCTGACAGCCTCGATCGCCGCGGCGCTCGCGTTCCCCGCGGGCCCGCTGGGCGCGCAGGATGCGCAGGCCGTGCGGCGCGCGACGGCGTTCCGGAAGGATCCCGGCGGCACCCAGCTCGGGATGCTGCAGGCGGGCGCGCGGGTGCCCACGGGACGGGCCCGGGGCGACTGGGTGGCGGTGACGCTCGACGGGTGGATCTACGCGCCGAGCGTGGCGCGGACCACGCGGGACGGATTCGACCTGGTGGTGAGCGCCGACGGGGGCGAGAACCTCCGGGCCGCGCCCAACGGCGCGATGGTGGCGAAGCTGTCGAAGGGGGCGCTGCTCGACCGGCGCACGACCCAGGGCCGCTGGGTGCGGGTGCGGCGGGAGGGGTGGGCGCTGCGGTCCGCGTTCGCGGAGCGGACGGCTGGGACGACGGCGGCTGGGAGGACGGCGGCTGGGAGGACGGCGGCTGGGAGGACGGCGGCTGGAACGACGGCGGCTGGAACGGCGGCGGCTGGAACGGCGGCGGCTGGGGCGGCTCGTGAATCGGCCGAGCCGTCTGCGGAACGCGTCGCCACCGCCACCAATGCCCTGCTCGCCGCCGAGCCGGGCGGCGCGGGAGTGGCCACGCTGGCCGACGGCGCCGAGGGCGAGGTGGTGGCGCGCTCCGGGGAATGGGTGAAGGTGCGGATCGAGGGGTGGCTCCCCGCGGCCGACGTGCGGCCGGCGCCGGGCGGGCCGCTCCGCGGTGTCTCGGCGGCCGAGGTCCGCGCGAACCCGGATCGCTACGTGGGGCAGGTGCTCGAGTGGCGCCTCCAGCTCGTGGCGGTGCAGACCGCCGACCAGCTCCGGCCCGAGTTGCCGGAGGGCCGGGAGTACCTGCTCACCCGGGGCCCGCTCCCCGAGTCGGGGTACACCTACGTGATCCTGGGCCCGGCGCAGGCCGCGCGGTTCAAGGCGATGGCGCCACTCTCCGAGTTCACCGCGCGGGCGATGCTCCGCGCGGCGCGGACGCGGTGGCTGCCGAATCCGGTCGTCGAGCTCGTCGAGGTGGTCGAATAGGGGAACGGGGAACAGGGAGCGGGGAACGGTGGTGGGGTGGCCCGCTCCCCGTTCCCCGCTCCCCGTTCCCCAGAAAGAGGAAGCCGGGATGATCAACGACCTGCTGAAGCAACGCCTCCTCCGCAAGCTCGAGTCGCTGGACGACGAGCGGGCGTACCAGGTGCTCGACTACGTCGAGTTCCTGGAGAGCCGCTACGGGCGCCGGGCGGCCACGGGCGGCATCCTGGACCGGCTGACCGAGACGGTCGAGGACGTGATGCGGGCGGGGAAGCTCCCGGTGAAGGCGGTGAGCGGGACGATGTCGGTGATGGACACCGCGACCAAGCTGATGAAGGGCGTGGCCGCGGCGGGGCAGGCGGCGGTGGAGGAGGCGGTGAAGGCGGTCGGGGAGACGAGGACGGCTGGGACGGCTGGGACGGCTATGGCGGCTGGAGGGACCGAGCCGCCCCAGCCGCCGCCCCATCCCGACTTGCCCGACCCCGACCGGCCCGGCTAACTTTCCGGATGGGTCCAGCAGCGAACATCCCCGGCCTGCCGTGCGCGCGCTCGCGCTTCCGGCGGGCCGTCTTGCATCCGGAGTCCTCGTCCACATGACGCGCATCCGCCCGGGCCACGCCCTCACCTTCGACGACGTGCTGCTCGTTCCCCGCCAGTCGCAGGTCCATCCCCGCGAGGTCAGCACGGCCAGCCGCTTCACCCGCGGGATCCCCCTCAACGTGCCGCTGGTCTCCGCCGCGATGGACACGGTGACCGAGGCGGAGATGGCCATCGCGATGGCGCGGGCCGGGGGGATCGGCGTGCTGCACAAGAACATGCCGGTGGACCGCCAGGCCGCCGAGGTGGACCGGGTGAAGCGCTCGGAGAGCGGGATGATCATGAACCCGATCACCCTGGGCCCGGACCGGCCCCTCCGGGACGCCGCGGCGCTGATGGCGCGGTTCCGGATCTCCGGGGTGCCGATCGTGGACGGCGAGGGCCGGCTGATCGGGATCATCACCAACCGCGACCTCCAGTTCGAGCGGAACCTGGAGCAGCCGATCCGGGAGGCGATGACCAAGGAGAACCTGGTCACCGCGCCGGTGGGCACCAGCCTCGACGACGCCGAGCGGATCCTCGCCACCCACCGGATCGAGAAGCTGCCGGTGGTGGACGCGGCCGGGGTGCTGCGCGGGCTCATCACGGTCAAGGACATCTTCAAGCGGCGCGCCCACCCCTACGCCAACAAGGACCGCCACGGCCGGCTCCGGGTGGCGGCGGCGGTCGGTGGCACGCCGGAGGCGAAGGAGCGGGCGAAGGCGCTGGTGGACGCCGGCGCCGACGCGCTGGTGATCGACTCGGCCCACGGGCACAGCCAGGGGGTGCTGGACACCCTGGAGCTGCTCCGGCAGGCCTTCCCCGACGCCCAGCTGGTCGCGGGGACCGTGGCGACGGAGGCGGGGGCGGCGGAGCTGGTGCGACGCGGTGCCGACGCGATCAAGGTGGGGATCGGCCCCGGGAGCATCTGCACCACCCGCGTCGTGGCGGGCGTCGGGGTGCCGCAGGTGTCGGCCATCCTCGAGGCGGTGCGTGGGGCGGGCGGGGTGCCGGTGATCGCGGATGGCGGGATCAAGTACTCGGGGGACATCGTCAAGGCGCTCGCGGCCGGGGCGACGTCGGTGATGATGGGCTCGATGCTGGCCGGCACCGAGGAGAGCCCGGGCGAGTCCATCCTGGCCGAGGGCCGCCGGTTCAAGATGATCCGCGGGATGGGCAGCCTCTCCGCGATGCAGGACGGCTCGGCCGATCGCTACTTCCAGGAAGGCGAGATGGCGCCGGCCAAGTTCGTCCCCGAGGGGATCGAGGGGCGGGTGCCCTACAAGGGCCCGGTGGCGGACGTGCTCTACCAGATGGTGGGCGGCCTCCGGAGCGGGATGGGGTACTGCGGCGTCGCGGACATCGACGCCCTGCGGCAGGACACCGAGTTCGTGCAGATCACGCCGGCGGGGCTGCGCGAGTCGCACCCGCACGACGTCACGATCACCCGCGAGGCGCCGAACTACAGCGTGCGGTAGGGTCCGCACCCGGCGGCCACGCTCCCACCCCGGGAATCCCGTGAGCCTCTTCCGTCGGAAGTCCATCGCCGCCCTGCAGGCCGAGGCGGCGGGCGAGCAGGGCCTGCGCCGCGTGCTCGGGTCCGTCAACCTCGTCCTGCTGGGCATCGGGGCCATCATCGGCACCGGCATCTTCGTCCTCACCGGCACCGTGGCGGCGAACAATGCCGGCCCGGCGGTGGTGATCTCCTTCGGCCTCGCCGGCCTGGCCTCGATCTTCGCGGCCCTCTGCTACTCCGAGTTCGCGTCGGTGGTGCCGGTGGCGGGGAGCGCCTACACCTACGGCTACGCCACCCTGGGCGAGCTGTTCGCGTGGATCATCGGCTGGGACCTGGTGCTGGAGTACGCCCTGGCGGCCACGACGGTGGCCATCGGCTGGTCGGGGTACATGATCTCGCTGCTCAACGGGTGGGGCATCCACGTGCCCGCCGAGCTGTCCGCGGCGCGCGGCACCGTGGTGACGCTGGCCGACGGCAGCCAGGTCACGGCCGCCTTCAACCTGCCGGCCGTGGTCATCGTGGCGCTGGTGACGCTCCTCCTGGTGCGGGGCATCAAGGAGTCCGCCACGGTGAACAACGTGATCGTGTTCATCAAGGTGGCGGTGGTGCTGCTGATCATCGCGCTCGCCTGGAAGGCGATCCAGCCGGCCAACTGGCAGCCGTTCATCCCGCCCAACGAGGGGACCCGCGAGGCGTTCGGGGTGAGCGGCATCCTGGCCGGCGCGGCGGTGGTGTTCTTCGCCTACATCGGCTTCGACGCGGTGAGCACCGCGGCGCAGGAGGCGAAGAACCCGCAGCGCGACATGCCGATCGGCATCATCGGCTCGCTCCTCATCTGCACCGTGCTGTACATGGTGGTGTCCGCGGTGGCGACCGGGGTCGTGCCCTACCGCGAGCTCAACGTGCCCGACCCGATGGCGGTGGTGGCCGACCGCGCGGGGCTGGGCTGGATCTCCACCCTCATCAAGATCGGCGCGCTGGCCGGGCTCACCTCGGTGATCCTGGTGCAGATGCTGGGGCAGACGCGGGTGTTCTACTCGATGTCGCGGGACGGGCTGCTGCCCGCGTGGGTGAACATCATCCACCCCCGGTTCCGGACGCCCTGGATCACCACCCTGGTGCTGGGGGTGGCGGTGTCCATCCCGGCGGGGTTCCTCACGGTCACCGAGGCGAGCCACCTGGTGTCCATCGGGACGCTGCTGGCCTTCGCGATCGTCTCCGCCGGGGTGCTGGTGCTCCGGGTGCGGGAGCCGGCGCTCCACCGGCCGTTCCGGACGCCGCTGGTCTGGCTGGTGGCCCCGCTCGGGGTGTTCTCGTCCGCCTACCTGATGTACTTCCTCCCGCGGACGGCGTGGGAGCGGCTGGGCATCTGGCTCGCCATCGGGCTGGTGCTCTACTTCGTCTACGGCCGGCGGCACAGCAAGCTGGCGCAGGGGGGCGACGCGGCGGCCTGATCGCCCGCGAGTCCCGGGGGGCGCCTCGGCTGACCGGGCCGGGGCGTCCCCTTATCTTTGGCGCCATGCCGTTCACCCTCTCCGCGGAGAAGACCGCGGCCGCCCGCGCGCTCGTCGCCGCCCTGCCCGCCGGCGCCCGGGTGTGCCTCACGACCCACGTGAACCCGGACGGCGACGGGCTGGGCAGCGAGGCGGGCCTGGCCCACCTGCTCCAGGCGGCGGGATGGGCCGTGTCGGTGGCCAACCCCAACCAGACCCCGGCGCGCTTCCGGTTCCTGTTCGACGCTCTTCCGGGCGTGGACCGGAGCGCCGAGGCGGTGAAGGAGATCCGCAAGGCGGACGCGGTGGTGGTGCTCGACATCTCCGAACTGGGCCGGCTCGGGATGCTGGGCGAGGCGGTGCGGGAGCGGGGCGTGCCGGTGCACTGCGTGGACCACCACACCGGCGGCGGCGAGCTCCCGGCGGGCCGGCGGTACGTCGACCCCACCGCCGCGGCCACCGGCGAGCTGGTGTGGGAACTGGCGCAGGCCAACGGCTGGCCGCTCACCCGCGAGGCGGCGCGGGCCCTCTACGTGGCGATCCTCACCGACACCGGCGGCTTCCGCTTCAGCAACACCCACCCGCGCACGCTCCGGATCGCGGCCGAGCTGCTCGACACCGGCATCGACCCCGAGCGGATCTACCTGGACGTCTATGCCAACGCCCCGGAAGGGCGCGTGCGGCTGCTGGCCGAGGCGCTCGACACCCTGGTGGTGGAGCCCGAGGTCGGCCTGGCGTGGCTCACGGTGCCGCCGGGGGCCCTCGACCGGCACGGGGTGTCGGCCGACGACCTCGACGGCGTGATCGAGCACGCGCGGAGCATCGCGGGGGTCCGGCTGGCGCTCCTCTTCCGGGAGATCGCCGGGGGGCGGATCAAGGTGAGCCTCCGGTCGGTGGGGGAGGTGGACGTGGCCAGCTTCGCGCGGCGCTTCGGCGGCGGGGGCCACGCCCGCGCGGCCGGGGCGTCCTTCGCGGGCACCCTGGGCGAGGTGCAGGCCACGCTGCTGGCCGAGGTCCGGACCTGGCTCGGCGCCCGGACCGGCTCGGTTGACCCCGCCGCCTGACCCGGGCATAATCCGAGTATTCTTACAGGAATTGGGATGCCCGGTCCAACCGACGAGATCCTGGCCCGCATCGAGCACACGCTCGACACCATCCGCCCCTACATCAACTCGCATCGCGGGCACGTGGAGGTGGTGGACTTCGACGTGGCCGACGGCACGCTGCTCCTCCGGATGGGGGGCACCTGCCACGGCTGCGCCGCCAGCACCCTCACGCTCAAGCACGGCATCGAGTCCCGGCTCCGGCAGGCGGTGCCGGAGGTCCGGGCCGTCGAGGCGATCTGAGATGACCGAGACGCTGCACGACCGGGTCCTCGCGGCCCTCCGCGCCGTGGCCCATCCCGCGCGGGGCGACGTTCTGGGCGCGGGCCTGGTGCGGGACCTGGCGGTGAGCGACGCGGGAGAGGTGTCGTTCACCTTCCTGCTGGGGCGGGACGACCCGGCCACGCTGGTGCGGCAGGTGCGGAAGGCGGTGGAGGGGGTGCCGGGGGTCGAGCCCCCGGCCCGGATCCAGGTGACCGATCCGGGGGGCCCGGCGCCGGCCACGCACGGGCCACCGGCGGCGGCTGGGGCGGCTGGGGCGGCTGCGACGGCCGGGGCGGCCGGGACGGCTGCAGGGGGGATGGAGTTGCCGCACCTCGGGCGGATCATCGCGGTGTCGTCGGGGAAGGGCGGGGTGGGGAAGACGACGGTGGCGGTCAACCTCGCCGTGGCGCTCGCCGAGGCGGGCCACCGGGTGGGGATGATGGACGCCGACATCTACGGCCCCAACGTGCCGCGGATGATGGGGGTGTTCGAGCGCCCGATGCGGCAGGACCAGCGGATCATCCCGCTCGAGGCGTACGGGGTGAAGCTGATGTCGCTGGGCTTCCTGCTGGAGCGGGACGCGCCGGTCATCTGGCGGGGCCCGATCATCATGAAGGTGATCCAGCAGTTCCTGCACGACGTGGCGTGGGGCGAGCTGGACTACCTCATCGTGGACCTGCCGCCGGGCACCGGCGACGCCCAGCTCTCGCTGGCGCAGTCCACCAAGGTGACGGCCGCGCTCATCGTGACGACGCCGCAGGTGGTGGCGATCGGCGACGCGCTGCGCGGGGCGAAGATGTTCGAGAAGGTGGGCGTGCCGGTGGCGGGGATCGTGGAGAACATGAGCGGCTTCACCTGCGGCCACTGCGGGGAGCACACCGACCTGTTCCTGAGCGGCGGCGGCCAGCGGCTGGCGGACGAGCTGGGGGTGCCGCTCCTGGGCAAGATCCCGCTCCAGCCCGGCCTTCCCGACGACGCCGACCTGGGCCGCCCGATCGTGCTGGCGCAGCCGGGCAGCCCGGCCGCCACCGCCCTCCGGGACGTGGCGCAGCGGGTGGTCGTGGCGGCGGCGGGGATGGAGGTATCGCTGCCGACGGTGAGCGGGTGATGGGGGAACGGGGAGCGGGGAACGGGGAGAGGGGAGAGGGCCCTCCCGCCCCGCCAGACGCTCCCCGCTCGCCCCACGTCGCCCTCCCGCCCCCCGCCCCCCGCTCCCCGTTCCCCGCTCCCCGTTCCCCGTTCCCCGTCCCGATGACCCTCATCACGCTGCTCACCGACTTCGGCACCGCGGACTCCTACGTCGCCGAGGTGCGCGGGGTGCTCCTCGCGGCGGTCCCCGGCGCGGTGCTGGTGGACGTGAGCCACGAGGTGGCGCCGGGGGCGGTGCGGACGGCGGCCTACCTCCTGGGCCGCACCTGGCGGCGGTTCCCGGCCGGCACCGTGCATCTCGTGGTGGTGGACCCGGGCGTGGGCACCGCGCGCGCGGCCCTCGCGGCGGAGCACGAGGGCCACCGGTTCGTGGGGCCCGACAACGGCGCCCTCACCCCCGTGCTCGAGGGCGCGCAGGTGGTGGAGCTGGCCCCGCCCGCGGGCGCCTCGCCCACCTTCCACGGCCGCGACGTCTTCGCGCCCGCGGCCGCGGCCCTCGCCGCAGGAGCCGCCCTCGCCTCGCTTGGCGCGCCGCCCGCCTCATTGCCCTTCATCCTCCCCGCGCCCGAGCGGCGCTACGACGGCAAGACGCTGCTCGGCACCGTGGTGCACGTGGACCGGTTCGGCAACCTGGTCACCGACCTCACGCCCGACCTGCTGAGCCGGAGCACCACCTTCCACGTGGAGGACCTGGCGGCGGGCCCGCTCCGGCACACCTTCGCGGACGTGGCGAACGGCGGGCTGGTGGCGTTCGTGGGCTCGGGCGGCACGGTGGAGATCGCGGTGCGGGGCGGTTCTGCGGCGCGGCGGCTGGGGGTGGGGCTGGGGGGGACGGTGCGGGCGGTGCTGGGGTAGACGGACCGTCCGACTGTCCGACCCTCCGACTGTGCCGCCAATCACTTACGGATTCCGGTGCGCCGACGCAGACTGGTGACGAGGCGGCGCGGGGCCGCCTCCCGACCGAGGGGGATCCCATGGCGCGCTGCGAGACCTGCGGCAACGACTACTACCTCTCCTTCCAGGTGGTGACCGCGAGCCACTCGCACACCTTCGACAGCTTCGAGTGCGCCATCCAGAAGCTGGCGCCGGTGTGCGACCACTGCGGCGTCAGGATCATCGGCCACGGCATCGAGGCGAAGGACGCGTTCTACTGCTGCGCCCACTGTGCCCGCTCGGCGGGCGTGGTCGCGGTGGTGGACCACGTCTGATGCTCGGTGCCTCGCTCGCCGCGGTCCACCTCGTCGCCCTCGGGATCGGGCTCGGCGCGGTCTGGGCCCGCGCCGCGGCCCTCCGCGGCACGCTGGACGGCCCCGGGATCCGGCGCGCGCTCGCCGCCGACGCCTGGTGGGGGGTGGCCGCGGCACTCTGGCTCGCCACCGGCCTGTGGCGGCTCCTTGCGGGGGTCGAGAAGCCCACCGGCTACTATCTCGGGAACCACGTCTTCTGGGGGAAGATGGCGCTCTTCCTCCTGATCCTCGTGCTCGAGCTCCGGCCGATCGCGGTGCTCACCCGGTGGCGCCGGGACGTGGGCCAGGGGCGCGTCCCCGAGACGGGCGCCGCCCGCGCGATGGCGGCATCGAGCCGGGTGCAGGCGGCGCTGGTGGCGGCGATGGTCCTGGCGGCCACGGTGATGGCGCGGGGCTACGGCGCGCCCTGATGTCGGGGCCGCGCGGCGTGCCGCGCATCCCGGGCATGACCCCAACCCCTGCCGCCACCCAGCCTGTCAGGCTCCCGATGCCCGCCACGCCCCCGATGCCCGCCGAGCCACCGAGCCGCCCGGCCGCGGCGCCCCGTTCCGCCGCGGGCCCGACCCTCGACATCCCGCCCGAGGAGTTCCGCCGGCTGGGGCACGAGCTGGTGGACCGGATCGCCGGGATGCTCGCGGCGATGCCGGCAGGCCCCGTGACGCC
>JAICEH010000055.1 GCA_025924275.1 Gemmatimonadales bacterium
CCTCAGGATTCGAATGGGGCTCAGCCGAGCTTCGCGAGCACGTCGGAGGCCTTGATGATGATGACCTCGTCGCCCTCGGTGGTGAACGGCGTGCCGCTGTACTTCCCGTAGATCACCCTGTCACCGACCTTGAGGTCCACCGGGACCCGGGCCCCCTTCTCGACCCGGCCCGGCCCGACGGCGATCACCTCGCCCTGGGTCGGCTTCTCCTTCGCGGTATCGGGGATGTACAGCCCGCCCCGCATCGTCTCCGTCTCCTCGTCCGGCAGGATCACGACCCGGTCCTCGAGGGGCTGGATCCTGATCTTCGGCTTCGCCTTGGTGGCAGTGGCCATCGGGTCCTCCAAGCGCCAGGTAAAGGTTTCGTAAAGCCAGCGTTGACAAAGTGTTGGCACTCTGGTACTGGGAGTGCCAAGCCCGCGGGAAAGATAAGAGGGCAGGCCCCGCCGTCAAGCGGGACCCCCGGCCCCCGCCCTTCCTCGCCTATATTGACTTCCCGGAACCCCGTACGCCCGGACCCCTTACGCTGCCCCGCCCCCATGTCACGGATCGCCGCCGTCCTGCTCTGCTCCCTCCTCGCGCTCCCGGCGGGAGGTGCCGCCCAGTCCACCCCGGCTACCGCTCCGCCCTCCGACCTGCTCCGCGTCGCGGTGGACTCGGGCCGGAAGGAGGTCGTCCTCATCGCCGGCCCCTTCGACATCCCGGGCGGCGGCGGGGAGCACGCGCATCACACTCACGAGATGGAGTACCCCGTCCTGGGCTTCGACTGGCCCACCGACGGGTGGCTGCGGGGCTTCCGGCTGGAGGTGACCGACGGCGACGGCAACCCGCTCGACCGCCGCCTCATCCACCACCTGAACGTGGTGAACTACGGCCGGCGCCAGCTCTTCTATCCTGCCATCGAGCGGACGCTGGCCGTCGGCCAGGAGACGGAGGACATCGTCCTTCCCGCGACCATCGGCGTCCCCATTTCGGCCGGTACCCCGATGGGGCTGATCGTGGCCTGGCACAACGAGAATCCGGAGCCGGTGGTGGATGTGAGGGTGAAGCTCACCATCGTCTGGATGCCCACCAACCAGATGCCCCGCCCGGTGGACGTGCTCCCGGTCTACGCCGACGTGATCTACCCGATCGGCCGGAACGCCAATTTCGACCTCCCGCCCGGCGCCTCGACCTTCAGCGCCGAGCTGGCCATGCCGGTGTCGGGCCGGATCATCGGCGCCGGGGGGCACGCGCACGACTACGGGCGCGCCATCACCTTCAGCGAAGTGTCGCCCAGGGAGCGTGACGTCCTCCGCCTCGCGATGTCGCTGGACGAGGCGGGGCGCCTCCTGGAGATCGAGCGGAAGCTGCCCGGGCTCTGGGGCCGCGGCACCCGGCTCACCGCCGGGCGGACCTACCGGCTGGCCGGGTCCTACGAGAACCCCACGGGGAAGACGATCCCCGCCGGCGCGATGGTGCACCTCGCGCTGATGTTCGCGCCGGACCGGCTCGCCGACTGGCCCCGGCTCGACCCGGCCAACCCCGACACCCAGAAGGACCTCGCCTTCCTGGCCGCTCGCGGCTCGGCCCGGGAGGATGGAGAGCACGAGCACTAGATGGGGAGCGGGGAGCGATAACTGCTTGAAGAGAACGGCCCCTCGGCCATCGCAGCCGAGGGGCCTTCATCTGGGGGCGGTTGCCGCTCCCCGCTCCCCTATTCCACCACCCTCCTCGCCCCCTTCCACCGCTTGAACCACCACCGCCCATACGGGTCATCGTCGCTCAGGACGCTCACCTGGACGCCGCGGGAGGCGCTGTGGATGAACTGGCCGTCGCCCAGGTAGAGGCCGACGTGCGAGATGGTGTTGCCGCTCCGGGCGAAGGTGAGGATGTCCCCCGGCCGGAGTGCCTCGAGGGACTTCCCGACCGCCCGGCCCTCCCGGGCCTGGTCCCGCGAGGTCCGGGGCAGGCTCACCCCGTGCTCCCCGTAGGCGTACTGGATGAGGCCGGAGCAGTCGAATCCGCCATCGTCGCCGTCGCCCCCCCAGCGGTAGGGCTGGCCCATCGCATCGCGGGCGGTCTCGATGACGCGACCGACCAGCTCGACCGGCGGGACCGTCCCGCCAGCCGGCGGGGCGGCCAGCGGGGGCACGGCGAGGCTCGGCGAGCGCGGCTCGTCCACCGGCCGCACCCCCGGCTCGAACTGGCCGTCCGGCGCCGCTGGGTCGGCCGCGGGGCGGACCGGCGGGACCTGGTCGCTCGGCGGCGGCTCCTTGAACGGGCCGTAGCGGATGCCGAAGCGGAGGCCGATCTCCCAACCGTTGCGGCTGTCCTGGGAGATGCCTCGGTACCGCCCCTCGGCGCTGAAGCTGATCGCCGGCGTGGCGATGACCTGCCAGCCTACGCCGGCCGACCAGGAGCCCCAGAAGGTGTCCCCGTCGCCCGAGCCGAGTCCGCCGACCAGGCCCCCGATGCCGTAGGGCCCAGCGTTCGCCCCGCGGAACAGCGACACGTCGACACCGGCACCGAAGAAGCGCACGGTCTCGTCCTGGTTCCCTTCGCCGGTGCGGTATTCCACCAGGGGGGCGAGGTCCAGCACGTTGTGCGAGGACAGGAAGAGGTCGGCCCGGAAGTAGGTCAGGTCGTTGCCCTCGAGGAACCGGCCGAGGCCGATCCCCACCTCCTGGGCCGAAAGGGCGGCCGGGGTGGCGAGGAGCAGCGCGGCGAGACCGAGGCGTCGCATCAAGGCGTCTCCCGGTAGGGTTGGCCGTCGGTCACGCTGACGCGGTAGGAGCCGACCGGCGCACAGTCGCGTGACAGGGTGGCGCGGAAGAGGGTGTCGTCCAGCGCCACCGGCGCCTCGCGCGCATAGAGCAGGGGCACGGCCCGGCGGAGCGTGTCGCGCCGGATCTCGAGCGTGCGCTCGCGGCACGGCGCCCCGGCAGCGTCCCGCGCCGGACGGCTGCTGGTGAACCAGACCTCCGCCCCGCCGGCGAGGGTGAGGACCAGCGAGTCGGCGGGCACCTCTGCCACGACGCCCCCGGCGGGCGGGGCGGCTTCCGGCCGGGGCGAGCCGCCACAGGCGGCCGGCAGCGCCAGCGGAGCGAGCAGCACGAGCTCACGGCGCATCGTCGGGCCTCCCATCGTCCTCGGTCGCGGTGGCGATCGTCTCCTCCGCGGCGACCGGCGTCCCTTCCTCGGTGACCTGCAGCGTCTCGCGGAGCTCGGGGGACCGGCGCAGGAGCCCGAGCCAGGCCCAGATGGCCACCACGGCGGCCGCGACGGCCCCCGCCCCCGTGAGGTAGATCCCGGTGCGCGGGTCCGGGATCGCGGCGGCGACCCCGGCGACCAGCGTGGCCCCCAGAAACGAGGCTGCCCACGCCACGAACGGCGTGAGCAGCCAGCCGAAGACCCGCGCGAGCGTCCGGGCCGCGCGCATCCGCGTCAGGCGCGGCGGCGACCGAGCGACGAAAGCAGCACGGCGAGAGGGAGGCCGGCGAGCGCCGCGACCCCGAAGGTCGGCACATTCCAGCCGGCGCCCGGGAAGCGGACGAGGACCGCCACGATACCTGCGGCCAGGGTCGTGGCGACCGCCAGTCCGGCGGCCGCCGGGAAGGGCGAGCCACCCCGCTCCGCCCGGTTGGCGAGCACCCATGCCCCCATCCACGCCAGGTACGTCCCGACCATCCAGAAGACCGGATGATACCACCAGTTGCTCCCGCCCCCGATCTCACGCCACCGGTTGGTCCACACCCCGATCGGCTGGAGCAGCGCCACATCGATGAGGAGGAACGCGACGGTGGCCCCGAGCCCGATGGCGGCCGCCCCGGCGATGCCCTCGACGCTCCGGGCGCGGGTCCAGAGCCCGGGTGCGAACGCGGTGACCAGGATGGCCGCCGTGACGAGGAGACCGAGCGCCGCGGTCTCCGCCGTGCCGGCGAGCAGGCGGGTCGCGTAGGCGATGGCCACGATCAGCACCGTCTGCACCGCGGCCAGCATCGCGGCCGAACGCAGTACGTGGCGCAGGTGGGTGTGGTCGGCGCCGGGCTGGGCGTGGACGGCCGTCGTCATCGGTTCTCCGGGCGTGAGCCGTTGCAGGACGGCAATTTAGCCCGCCGGCGGGCCGGCGGCCAAGGGCCGGTCACCAGCGGAGTCCCAGGTGCCCCGCCGCGATCCGGAGGCCCTGGAGCGTCAGGTCGGGGACGACTTCCTCGATCGTGTCGCTCAGCGGGGCAACGAGGCCGGCGAGCCCGCCCGTGGCGATGGCCCGCGGGTTCCCCCCGCCCGGCCATTCCGCCCGGATGCGCCGGATCATCCCGTCGGCGGCGTCGGCGGCCCCGAAGAGCACCCCGGCCTGGATGCACTCCTCGGTCCTCCGGCCGATCGCGCGCTCGGGTGGCCGGAGCTCGGTGGCGGGCAGCTTCGCCGCCTGCCGGGTGAGGTTGTCCGCCGAGGTCCGGAGCCCGGGGGCAATGGCACCCCCGATGAACCGGCCATCCGCGGTGATGCAGTCGAAGGTGGTGGCGGTGCCGAAGTCGACGACGATGAGGTCGGTCCCGTACAGCGTCACGCCGGCCAGGGTGTTGACGATGCGGTCTCCCCCCACCGTGCGCGGCTCGTCCACGTCGAGGTGCACCGGAAGGGGCGTGGAGGCGTCGACCACCAGCGGCGCCAGGCCCGCCAGCCGCTCCAGGCCGCGCGTCAGGTCGGCGGTCACGGCCGGGGCGACCGAAGTCAGGCAGACGGCCCCCACGACCCCGGGCGCCCGGCCGTCGAGCGCCAGGAGGCCGGCCACGGCGGCCGCCCATTCGTCCGGCGTCCGGTCGGCGCGGGTGCCGAGCCGCCACTGCCCCGCGAGGGTCGCTTCCTCGAAGAGCCCGAGGGTCACCTCGGTGTTCCCGACATCCACCACCAGCAGCATTGCCCGCTCCCCGTCGAGGGAATACCCCGGCTCAGCCGAGTGCCACGGACCCCGCTCGCGCCTCGCGCACCTCCCCGGCCGGTGCCCGGACCCGGAGCGCCCCGTCCGGGGTGACGCCGGCGGCGAGGCCGGCCTCGGGCGCGAGCAGCCGGCGCCCCCGCAGCCAGTCGCGCCGCTCGAACGCGTGGAGCTCCCCCGCGGTGAGCTCGGCCGGGGCCTCGGCGAGGGGGAGGACCGCGGCCACGATCGCGCGGGCCAACGCCTCGAGTTCGGGCGGCCGGGCGTGCTCGGCCAGGCGGGTGGCCAGGGGCCGGAGTCCGGCGGGCAGCTCATTGTCCACGTTGAGCCCGACCCCCAGGGCGACCCAGGCCGGCGCATCCCCGCGCCAGCGTGCCTCGCAGAGGATCCCCCCCACCTTCCGTTCGGCGAGCATCAGGTCGTTGGGCCACTTGATCCGCACCGGTGGCACGCCCGGGATGCCCTCGAGCACCCGGGCCACCGCCAGCCCGGCCCGGAGGCTCAGCACCTCGACGGCCGCCGGACTCCGCGGCCGGAGGAGGACGCTGAGCCAGAGCCCGCCCCGGGGCGACGCCCACTCCCGCCCCCGCGACCCCCGCCCCGCCGCCTGCTCCCGCGCCAGCAGTGCGCACCCGTGCTCCCGGCCCGCTTCGCCCCAGGCGTGCACCTCGTCCTGGGTGGATTCCACCCGCTCGCGGACCTCGAGCGGCGGGCTCACCGGGTCGCGTACCAGGCGAACACCGCCGCGCCTGCCAGGATCCGGTACCAGGCGAACGGCCGGAAGTCGTGCCGCCCGATCCATCGGACGAAGCCCCGGACCACAATGAGCGCGGAGGCGAACGCGGTGCCGAACCCGAGCGCGAAGACCGGGACGTCCGCACGGCCGAGCAGCTGGATGCTCCGGGTCAGGTCGAAGAGCGCCGCGGCCACCATCACCGGGATCGCCAGCAGGAAGGAAAATTCGGTGGCCGCGGTACGGGACAGTCCCAGGCAGTAGCCGCCCAGGATGGTGGCGCCCGAGCGGGAGACCCCCGGGACCAGGGCGAGGAGCTGGGCCACGCCCACGCCCAGGGCCTTCGCGGGCGGGATCTCCTCCAGGGTCGCGGCGTGCACCGGGGGCGCGAGGCGCTCGATCACGAGGATGGCGATTCCGCCCAGGACGAGCGTGCCGCCGACCACGCGCGGGTCGAAGAGGTGGGCCTTGATGAAGTCGTGCGCCAGGAAGCCGGCGATTCCGGCGGGGAGGAACCCGAGCGCCAGGTTCACCGCCAAATTGCCGCGGCCCGCGTCCCGGCGGAGGTCGCGGAAGGCGGCGACGAGCCGGGCCCGATAGAGCCACGCCACGGCGAGGATCGCGCCGAGCTGGATGAAGACCTGGAAGGTCTTGGCCCGCTCCCCCGCGAACCCGAGCAGGTCCGACGCCACGATCAGGTGGCCCGTGCTGGAGACGGGGATGAACTCGGTGGCGCCCTCCACCAGCCCGAGGAGCACCGCCGCGACCCGGTCCGGCACGATCACTGGAGCACGCGCTGATAGAGCGCCTCGTAGGCGGGCACCACGTCCTCCGACGCATAACGCCGGGCGCCCGCCAGCGCGGCGGCGGCCATTGCGCGATGCCGGACGGGGTCGCGCAGGAGCTCGATCGCCCGCCGGCCCATCGCCTCCACCGAGCCCGGCGGTTCGAGGATTCCCGTGACCCCGTCGTCGATCACTTCCGGCAGGCCGCCGGCCCGGGAGGCGACCACCGGCACTCCGCAGGCCATGGCCTCGAGTGCGGCGAGGCCGAAGGACTCGGTCTGCGACGGGAGGAGGAACAGATCGCTCGCCTGGAGCAGCGTCGTCACGCTGTCGAGCCGGCCCAGGAAGCGGACGTCCTCCGCCACCTCGAGCCGGCGCGCCTCCTGCTCCGCCGGTTCGCGGTCCGGGCCGTCGCCCACCATCAGCAGGGTCGCCGGCATCGCGCGCCGGACGCGCGCGAAGATGCGGACCACGTCCTGCACCCGCTTGACCTCGCGGAAGTTCGAGATGTGGATCAGGACCCGGTGCCCCGCCGGCGCCAGCCCCGAGCACGGCTCCCCGTCCTCCCGTGGTCGGTACTCCGCGAGGTCCACGAAGTTGGGGATGACGGGGATGTCCAGCGCGGGCAGCTGGAAGGCGCGCCGGGTCTCCTCGGCCAGGTAGCGCGAGACCGCGGTGACCGCGTTGGATCGCTCGATCGAGAAGCGGGTGATGGCGTGGAAACTCGACTCCTGCCCCACCAGGGTGATGTCGGTCCCGTGCAGGGTGGTGATCACCTGGAGGCGCCGCTCCGCCGCGAGCATCTCGCGCGCAAGCCAGGCGGTGGTCGCGTGGGGGATGGCGTAGTGGACGTGGAGGAGGTCGAGGCCTTCGCGCTGGGCCACCTCGTGCTGCTTGGAGGCGAGGGCGAGGGTGTAGGGGAAGTGCTCGAAGAGCGGATAGTGCGCCATCCGCGTCTCGACCTCGTGGAAGTACACCCGCTCCACGTACCCCCGCAGCCGGAAGGGCATGGCGTAGGTGATGAAGTGCACCTCGTGTCCCCGGTGGGCCAGCTCGAGCCCGAGCGCGGTCGCGACCGCGCCCGAGCCGCCGTAGGTGGGGTAGCAGGTGATGCCGATCTTCATGGGGCCGGGGGCCGGTGTCGGGGGTCGGGGATCAAAGGTCCGCCGTGGACGGGGCGCGGTCAAACGCGGCCCAGGCGGCAGCCACCGCGGCGGCCACCTCCTCCGGCGGCCGGCTCGCGTCGAGGGCCATCACCTCGCCGCGGAGCTGGTGCCGGAACCAGGTCTCCTGCCGCCGGGCGTACCGCCGCGTGCTGGCGGCGATCGCGTCGGCCACCGAGTCGCGCGGCCGGCGCCCGTGGAGGTACTCGACCGCCTCCCGGATGCCGACGCCGTCGAGGCCGGGCGCGTCGGGCGGGTGCCCCTCGGCGAGCACCGCGGCGACTTCCTCCACCAGGCCACGCTGCACCATCTCCTCCGCCCGGCGCTGGATCCGCTGGTGCAGCACCGGGCGCGGCACCGTGAACAGCACGTACCAAGGCCGGATCGCCGCGCCGGCCCGCGCCTCCCGCTGCCAGTGACCCAGCGCCCGCCCGGTGAGGAGGGCGATCTCGATGGCGCGCGCGGCCCGCTGGCGGCCGCCGCCGGTGAAGCCGTCGTCCAGCCGCCGGGCCCAGCGAAGCAGGTCCGCTGCCGGCAGGTGCGCGAGCCACGCGTCCAGCGCTCGCCGCCTCGGGGGGTCGAGCGGCGGCTCGAGGAAGAGGCCCTCGGCGAGCGCGCGCACGTAGAGCCCGGTGCCCCCGACCACCACCGGGAGCCGGCCGCGGGTCCGCACCTCCCCGATCCACCCGGCCGCGTCGCGCGCGTAGCGGCCGGCGCTGTACCGCTCGCCCGGCTCCACCAGGTCGAGCCCGTGATGCGGGACCCTTGCCAGGTCCCGGCGGGAGGGCTTGGCCGTTCCGACATCGAGCCGGCGGTAGACCTGCCGCGAGTCGGCCGAGATGATCTCGATCGGAAGGTGCTCGGCGAGCGCCAGCGCCACGGCGGTCTTCCCCACTGCCGTAGGGCCCACGAGCACCGGCGTCGGGGGGCTCACCGGCGGCCGAACCGGCGCTCGAGCTCGATGCGCGGGAGCTGCACGATGGTGGCGCGGCCGTGGACGTCGTGGGGGGGCAGCTCGGTGGCGAACAGCCGCAGCAGGAGCTCGCGCATCTCGCTCTCGGAGAGCCGGTCCCCGGCCTTCACGGCCGCGCGGCACGCCCAGGTCATCGCGAAGCGGTCGAGGGGGCTCGCCCATCCCGCGAACCGCCCGCCCGCCAGGTCGGCCACCACCTCCCGGAAGCACCGCGCGGCGTCGAACCGGGGATGTGGCGCGGGCGCCGCCCGCACGATGGCGGTGCGACCGCCGAACGGCTCCGCATCGAAGCCGGCCCGGGTGAGGTGCTCCCCGTGGCGCTCCAGCACCTCGAGCTCCTCGTCGGTGAGCTCGATCGTGAGCGGCACGAGGAGCCGCTGCGACGGCGCACCGGCCCCGTCGAGCTGCGCCCGGAGGGTCTCGTAGAGCACCCGCTCGTGCGCCGAGTGCTGGTCGACGATGACGACGCCTTCGGGCGCCTCGTAGACGATGTAGGTGTCGAACATCTGGAGGAGCGGCACGGCGAAGGTGGCGGCGGACGCGGGCTCGGCCGCGCCGGCCTCCGCTTCCTCGCCGAAGAGGTCGGCCAGCGCCGTCGCGGGCGCCGCGAGTGCGGCCTCCCCCCCGGCCACCGCGTGGACGGGCGGCACCGGGCGCCAGTCGCCGAGCGACGCCGCGGCCGCCAGCCCGCCCAGTGACAGCCGCACCGCTTCCTCGATGGCCCGTTCGAGTCCCGCGCGGTCGCGGAAGCGGACCTCGAGCTTGGCCGGGTGGACGTTGACGTCCACCTGGTCGGGCGCGGTCTCGATCCGGAGGAGGAGCGATGGCCGGTCGCCCGGCGCGATGGCGGACCGGTAGCCGGCCTCCGCGGCACGCACCAGGAACGGGTCGCGAAACGGACGGCCGTTCACGAAGAGCTGCACCCGGCGGCCGGTGGGCCTGGCGTCGGCCGGGCGCTGGATCCAGCCCTCGACGCGCACGGCCCCGACCCCGTGCGCCACCGGCAGCAGGGTGCCGGCCAGGTCACGCCCCCACACCGCCACGAGCCGCTCCTCGGGCGCCTGACCGGCGGGGGCGTGGAGGCGCGTGACGCCGTCCACCACCAGCTCGAAGCCGACTGCGGGGTGCGCCAGGGCCAGCGTGTTCACCGCTTCGGCCACGGCCCGGGCCTCGCTGGCCACCGACCGGAGGAACTTCCGGCGCGCCGGGGTGTTGAAGAAGAGCCCGCGGACCGTGACCGTGGTGCCCCGCTGCCGGGCGGCCGGTTCGACCCGCTCCAGCCTGCCGCCGGTCACCGCGAGCGCAGTCCCCTGCTCCCCGTCCGAGGTCACCAGGGACAACCGGGACACCGAGGCGATGGCGGGCAGCGCCTCCCCCCGGAAGCCGAAGGTGCCCACCCCCACGAGGTCGGCCGCTGCGCGGATCTTGCTGGTGGCGTGGCGCTCCAGGGCGAGCACCGCATCCTCCCGGCCCATCCCGGAGCCGTCGTCCCCGACCTCGATCAGCGCCTTGCCGCCCTCCTCGACCCCGATCCGGACGTGGCGCGCGCCGGCATCGACCGCGTTCTCGGCCAGCTCCTTCACGACCGAGCCGGGGCGCTCGACCACCTCGCCGGCGGCGATCTGGTCGGCAACGGCATCGGGCAGGATGGCGACGCGACGGGTCACTCGGGAAGCACTCGGACGTCAGGGACTCGGGGCCGGCCAGCGGAAAATGTAGCCGGGCACGGCCACCAGCGCGTCGGACTCGACCCAGCCCACGGTGGCCTGGCGGGTGGCGATGAGGGTCCATCCGCGGGCCGTCTGCCGGCGCTCCAGCGCGGCTCCCCGTTCCACCCGCGCCACCTCCCGCGCGAGCACGGTGGGCGACACGCGGGCCGGTCCCGAGGCCCGGGCGAGGGCCAGGGGCCGGTCGTACCAGCGGCGGAGCCCGAACGACCCGACCAGGCACGCCGCCCCGAGCGCCACCGCCGCCCACGCGGCGCGGCGGAGCCGCCCGCGCCGGACCATCGTCAGTCCGGCCCAGCCGGCGAGCCAGCCGACCAGGCC
>JAICEH010000056.1 GCA_025924275.1 Gemmatimonadales bacterium
AGGCCGCCGAAGGGGAGCGGGCGACCGTGGGGAACCTGAGAGTCCAGGGGAAGAGCGACCTGGCGGGGGCGTTGATCGCCTCCCCCATCCGGATGGTCGGACCGGTGACGGGCGGCGGCAGCATCTCCCTCGAGTGGAGCACCCGATAGGCTCGGCGGTGTGGAAAAACTGAATCCACTCCGGTCCACAGTGGTGACATTCCCAGACCACCCCTGAGCTTGTGCCGGGCCGGACCCAATTTCGGACAGCTCGGCCTCAAGGGCAGGCGTCCAGCCCCGGCGACTTCTCTTTCCACATAACGCCAGCGTCACAAGCCTTTGTGGATGCTAAGTTTATGCAGTAGCCTCGGAGTGGATAATCAACCGGCGGTGGATCCTCTTGCCGGTCAATGAGATGGGGCCTGTGATCCACGCCTGTTGGGCAACTTCCTGTTGAGATCGGCGGTTTTCCACACGTGTGGCTCCCGCCTCTGGCCCCCTGTCAGATGGCCTCCCCGTGACAACTCGTGACTCCCCAGAGGATGTGGGAAAGTGGCATTCGGCTGTGGCTGGAGGCCGGAACCGGGCAGGCATCAGTGCCGGCCCGAGGGACGGCGCGACGGCATCGAGCCGCCTGACCGGATAGGTTACTCGGCCACCGACGGCACTCACTTCCCCCTTTCCCTGCTCGCTCGTGCCCCCACTGTCGCTCCGTCGCACGAAGATCGTCGCCACCATCGGGCCCGCCTGGCGGGAACCGGCGGAGATCCGCCAGATGCTCGAGGCGGGCGTCGACGTGGTCCGGGTGAACGCCTCCCACGGCGACGCCGCCTGGCGGCGCGAGACGATCGCCCGGGTCCGGGCCGCCCGCGAGGTCCTCGGCCGGGCCACCGGCATCCTCCTGGACCTGCAGGGGCCCCGCATCCGGGTCGGCACCCTGCTCCAGCCGATCGAGCTGGAGGTCGGGGCCCGCGTCGTCTTCGCGCCCGAGGCGCAGGCGGCTCCGGGAGAGATCCCCACGACCTACGACGACCTTGCACGGGACGTGACGCCGGGTGCCCGGATCCTGCTCGATGACGGCCTCCTCGGCGTCGAGGTCACCGCCGTGCGGGGCGACCGGGTGGATGCGGTGGTGGTCGATGGCGGCTCGCTCGGATCGAACAAGGGGATGAACCTCCCCGGCCTCGAGGTCAGCGCGCCCGCCATCACCGAGAAGGACGCCGAGGACGTGGCCCTCGCGGTCGAGGCGGGTGTCGACTACATCGGGATGTCGTTCGTGCGGCGGGCCGAGGACCTCGTGGAACTCCGGGCCCGGGTGCCGAAATCGGTCCGGCTGGTGGCCAAGATCGAGAAGGACACCGCGGTGGCCAACCTCGCCACCATCCTCCTGGCCGCCGACGCGGTGATGGTTGCGCGGGGCGATCTCGGCGTGGAGCTGCCGTTCGAGGAGGTGCCCCTGGTGCAGAAGCGCCTGATCCGCCAGGCGAACCTGCGGTCCCGGCCGGTCATCACCGCGACACAGATGCTCGAGTCGATGATCCGGAACCCGCGGCCCACCCGGGCGGAAGTGAGCGACGTCGCCAACGCGATCCTGGACGGCACCGACGCCGTGATGCTCTCGGCCGAAACCGCCGTGGGCCGCCACCCGGTCGAGGCGGTGCGGGCGATGGACCGGATCGCCCGGGAAGTGGAGCGGCAGCGCCGGGGACGGAGCCCCGCCTACGACCTGGCGCTGGGCCGCCGTGCGCTGGGAGAACAGGGCGGGGAAGCCCCGCCGACCGACCGCACCGAGGACGCGATCGCGGTGGCCGTCTGCGCCGCGGCCGAGCTCCTCCGCGCGCCGGTGATCCTCTGCTTCACGAGCAGCGGCTTCACGGCGCGCACCGTGGCCGCGTACCGGCCATCGGTGCCGATCGTGGCGGCCACCCCCGAGCCGACGACGTTCCACCAGCTCGCCCTGGTGTGGGGCGTCGTCCCGATGCTCACCGACCACGTCCCGAACTACGACTCGATGCTCACTGTCGCCCGGGAGCGCCTCCTCGAGGGCGGGCTCGTGCGTCCTGGCGACCGCGTCGTGGTGTCGGCGGGGGTGCCCTGGGACATGCCGGGCACTACCAACCTCCTGAAGATCGAGACAGTTTAGGGGCGATGCGCCTCACCTTCCTCGGCACGGGGACCTCGTTCGGCGTGCCGCAGATCGGGTGCGACTGCGCGGTCTGCCGCTCCGACGACCCCCGCGACCGCCGCACCCGCACCGGGGCGGTGGTCGAGGCCGGGGCTGTCCGGCTCCTCCTCGACACGCCACCCGAGCTCCGCCTGCAGCTGGTTGGCGCCGGGATCGCGGGCGTCGACGCGGTGCTCTACACCCACGCCCACGCCGACCACGTCAACGGCATCGACGACCTCCGGGCCTTCTCGGTCCGCCGGGGCGCGCCCCTCCCGCTCTATGGCCCGCCGGAGGCCCTCGACGCCATCCGGCGGAACTTCAGCTACATCTTCGACGACGGCGTCGTCCCCGCTCCCGGCACCTCCAAGCCGCGGCTCGAGACCCGGCCACTCGAGGCCGGCATCGCGGTGCCGATCGGCGGGGTGCCGGTGCTCCCGCTCGCCTTCGACCACGGCCCGCAGCGGGTCTTCGGCTACCGCATCGGCCCCGTGGCCTACCTGACCGACGTCAAGGCGGTGCCGCCGGCGGCCCGCGAGGCCCTCCGGGGCGTGCGGGTGCTGGTGCTCAACGCCCTCTGGTGGCGGACGCACCCGACCCACCTGAGCATCGGCGAGGCGGTAGCGGTGGCGCAGGACCTCGGCGCCGAGCACACCTGGCTCACCCACCTGACCCACGAGACGGCCCACGCCGACCTGCTCCGGGACCTGCCCCGCGGCATCGCCCCGGCGCACGACGGGCTCGTGGTGGAGGTCCACGAATGAGAGTCGACCATCACCGGATGCTCGACCACGCCCTGGTTGGCGGCACCGGGCTCGACCCGCGACAGGTGGAGGCGCTGGCCGCGCGCTTCCCGGCGGTGCGGGCCGAGGTGCGGCGCCGCACCGGCGAGGGGGAGTACGGCTTCACGGCGCTCGGCGGTCAGGAGGCCGCGGTCGCCGAGATCACCCGGTTCGCCGAGGGCGTGGGCCAGGCGCACGATCACGTGCTCGTGCTCGGCATCGGAGGATCGGCCCTCGGGACGCGGGCTGTGCTGGAGGCGCTCCGCGGTCCCGGCTGGAACGAGCTCGACGACGAGGCGCGGGAGTTCTGGCCCCGGCTTACCGTGCTCGACAACGTGGACCCCACCAGCGTGGCGGCGGCGCTCCGACGGATCGACCCCCGGCGCGTGCTGGTGAACGTGGTGAGCAAGTCGGGCGGCACGGCCGAGACGATGGCGCAATACCTCGTGGTGCGCGCGTGGCTCGAGGAGGCGCTGGGGAGCGGGGCCACCCGGCACCTGGTGTTCACCACCGACCCCGAGCGCGGCGCCCTCCGGGAGCTGGCGCGCCGGGAGGGGATCGCGGCGCTCGCCGTACCGCCCGCCGTGGGGGGCCGCTACTCGGTCCTCTCCCCCGTGGGCCTCCTCCCGGCGGCGCTGGTGGGCGTCCGCATCGAGGACCTCCTGCGGGGTGCCCGCCGCGCCCTCGCCGCGGCGGACACGGACGAGTTCACGGCGCACCCCGCCGCCCTCTGGTCCGGCCTGCAGTGGGCGGCCGACACCGGGCTCGGGCGACACATCCACGTGCTCATGGCGTACTCCGACCGGCTGCGGGCCGTGGGCGACTGGTTCTGCCAGCTCTGGGCCGAAAGCCTGGGCAAGCGGGTGAACCGGGAGGGGGCCGTGGTGCACGTCGGCCCGACGCCGCTCGCCGCCGTGGGGGCGGTGGACCAGCACAGCCTGGTCCAGCTCCTGGTCGAGGGTCCCCTCGACAAGACGGTCACCTTCCTCGGCGTGGCGGATCACGGCGAGGACGTGGCGATCCCCGGCCGCGACGGCCTGCCGGCGGAGCTCGCCTACCTGGCCGGCCACACGCTGGGCGGGCTCCTCCGGGCCGAGCGGGAGGCCACGGCCGAGGCGTTGGCGCGCGCCGGGCGGATGAGCTGCCTCGTCGAGCTGGCGGACCTCTCGGCCGAGTCGGTGGGCGAGGCGCTGATGTTCTTCCAGCTCGCGACCGGGTACGCGGGCGCCTGGTACGGGGTCGACCCGTTCGACCAGCCCGGCGTGGAGCTCGGCAAGCGGCTCACCTACGCGGCGATGCGCCGGCCGGGATTCGTTTGACGGGCGGCTGTGCCGCGGGCTAAATTCTTGACGCTGCACGGCTTCCATTCACTCCGGGGTGCGCGGGATGCAGGACGTGACGCAGGATCTCGTGGCGCGGTTCGGCGGCGCGGTGGAGCGGACGGCGACGGGGGTCCGGGTCGCCGAGCCGGACCGCCTCCAGTCGCCCGCCATGGACACGCTGGTGCACGACGCGGTCTTCGCCGAGGGCGAGCGCCGGGAGGCGGCACGCTGGCTGCTCTGGGAACTGGGCCAGGCGACCGGGGCCAGGCCGGCGTCGATCAACGACCTCTACATGGCCCGCGGCCGCGGCGAGTGCGCCGGCTTCACCGTGCCCGCCATCAACGTGCGGATGATGGCCTACGACACCGCCCGGGCCGTCTTCCGGGCCGCGCGACGCGGCAATGCCGGGGCCATCCTGCTCGAGATTGCGCGGTCCGAGATCGCCTACACCGACCAGCGGCCGGCGGAGTACGTGAGCGTGATGCTGGGAGCGGCGCTTCGCGAGGGCTACACCCTCCCGATCTTCATCCAGGGCGACCACTGCCAGGTGAACGCCAAGAAGTACGGGGCCGACCCCGAGGCCGAGGTCGGCGAGGTGAAGAAGCTCATCGCCGAGGAGGTGGGGGCGGGCTTCTACAACGTCGACGTGGACACCTCCACGCTCGTGGTCCTGGAGCGGCCGACCCTGGCCGAGCAGCAGCGGGACAACTACGAACGGGCCGCCGAGATCACCGCCTTCATCCGCGGGCTGGAGCCGGAGGGCGTCACGGTCTCCGTGGGCGCCGAGATCGGCGAGGTGGGCCAGAAGAACAGCACCGTCGAGGAGCTGGACGCGTTCATGGCGGGCTACGCGGAGGCGTGTGCGGCCCTGGGCGTGTCGGAGGGCATCAGCAAGATCTCGGTCCAGACCGGCACGTCGCATGGCGGCGTGGTGCTGCCCGACGGCTCCATCGCCGCGGTGCAGCTGGACCTCCAGGCGCTCGAGGCGCTGTCACGCCGGGCGCGGGAGGCCTACCGGCTCGCCGGGGCGGTGCAGCACGGCGCCAGCACGCTCCCCGCGGAGGCCTTCAGCCACTTCCCGCGGGTGGAGACCGCCGAGATCCACCTCGCCACCAACTTCCAGACCATCGTGATGGACCACCCGGCGGTGCCGGCGGACCTGCGGGCGCGCCTGGCGGCGTGGGTGCGGGAGAACTGTGCCGGGGAGCGGAAGGCCTCCGACACCGAGGAGCAGTTCCAGTACAAGTCGCGCAAGAAGGCCATCGGGCCGTTCAAGCGGGAATTCTGGGATCTGCCCGCTGCCGCGCGGGAGGCGATCGCGGCCGATCTGGAGCGCACCTTCGCGTTCCTCTTCGGGCAACTCAACGTCAACGGGACGGCGGACCTCGTCCGCCGCTTCGTGCACGCGCCCGTGCAGCATCACGCGGCGCTCCGTCCGGTGCACGCGGCGGCCGAGGACGATCCGGACGCGGGAGAATGACATGGCCACGCAGACTGACGACCGGGACGTGGTGGTGATCCGCGAGGGCGACTCGGGGGTGCGGTGGTTCCTGCTGGGCGCCCTGCTGGGCGCCGGCGCGGCCCTGCTGATGGCCCCCGCCAGCGGCGAGGAGACCCGCCGCCGGCTGAGCCGCCAGGCGCGCCGGGTCCGGGCGCGCACCGAGGACCTGATGGACGAGTTCGGGGACCGGGTCCGGCACGGTGCCACCCGCGTGCGGGACGAGGTGGAGGAGCGGGTGGACGACCTGCGGACCGGGATCGGCGAGTTCGGCGACGCCGTGCGTGGCGCCGGCAGCTCCGCCCGGGAGGAGCTGGAGCGTCGCCTGGCCGACGCCCGGAGCCGGCGCCGGGGCCGGGTGGACACGGTCGAAGAGGACGACGAGGAGTCGCTCGCCTGAGCCCTCGCCGCGCGGGGTGGACCCGGTCGTTCGGCGGGTTCGTCCGGCGGATGATCCAGGCGGCGGACGAGAACAACCTGCCCTTCCTAGCGAGCGCGCTGAGCTTCGGCGCGCTCCTGGCGGCCGTGCCGTTCGTCCTGCTGCTCCTGGTGGCGCTCTCCACCTTCGCCACCGGCCTTGGCGGGGAGGGGGTGCCCGACCTCGGGCGGCTCCTGGACGAGTTCCTCCCGCCCCACCGGGGTGCGCGCGGCGACCCGTTCGCCGGGGTCGAGGCGATCGTCGGCCGGATCGGCGAGAACCGCGGCACCGTATCGCTCGTGGCCGTGCCGCTCTTCATCTGGCTCAGCACCCGGCTCTTCGCCGGGGTCCGCACCGCCCTCAACGAGATCTACGACGTCGCGGCCCGCCCGGGGCCCCGCCGCCACTTCCTCGCCACCTACCTGCGCGGGAAGCTCCGCGACGCGGCGATGGTGGTCCTGGTGCTGGCGCTCTTCCTCGCCAACAGCGCCATGTCCCTCGCGCTCGGCGTGGCCGTGGCGCGGGGGGAGGCCCTCGCCCCCGGCCATGGATTCCTCTTCACCAGCCTGGGGCGCTGGTTGGCGCAACTGCTGGCGTTCGGCTTCGCGGTGTCGCTCTTCTACGTGGTGTACCGCCACGCGAGCGCCCAGCGGGTCCGCCGGGTGCCCGCGCTGGTGGCCTCGGTCTTCTCCGCGCTGCTCTACGAACTGGCGAAGCGGCTCTTCGCCCTGTACTTCCTGCGGGTCGCGGCCAGCGAGCGCTTTTCCCTCGACGCCAATCTCGGCGCCGTCATCCTGTTCGTGCTCTGGGTGTTCTACACCGCGTTCGTCTTCCTGCTGGGCGGGGTCCTGGCGCAGATCTGGGAGCTCAGGAGCCGCACCGAACGGCAGCGGGCCCGGTTCGGGTGAGTCGCGGGTCAGGACTCACGAGTCACGAGTCCCTTCCCCCTCACTCCGCGCCCACCTCCACCACCACCCCTGCCACGCCGCCCGCGAGATCCTCCGGGCGGACCAGCCGCCGCACCGTGGTGGCGGCGAGGCCGAGCCGCTTCGCAGTGGCCGGGTCGACGGTCACCTCCCACTCGCCGGGAAGGACGCCCGTGAGGTAGAAGGTGCCGTCGCCGAAGGTGCGGGTCCGGAGGGTGCGGCCGGTCCGCACCTCCCGCACTACCACGTCCACGCCCGGCATCGGCCGTCCGCCGTCGTCGGCGGTCCGCCGCACCTCCCCATCCAGCACCGTCGCCTCCGCCACCGCGAGGTCCAGCGCCACGAAGCGGTTCGGGGCGGTGGCGAGCCGCACCGCCGGCGCCAGCGGCACGAGCAACGGGCTCTCGAGGCTCAGGGTGTCGACCGAGATCACCACCGCCTCGAACGGGAGCAGGTTCCACGCCTCATAGCGGCCGAGGCTGTCGGTCGTGACGCTGATGCTGCCCACCACGAGGCGCACCGCGGCGAGGCCGGGCTCGCCCGGGTCGCGGCGGCCGTCGGCGTTGCGGTCGAGGAAGACGTGGCCCGCCACCCCCGCGCGCTCGAGCGACGGCCCGGGCGTCGGGGTGAGCCGGCCGGCGGCGCGGTTCCACACCACCGAGCCCTGCACGTACTGGCTGGAGACCGCGCCCCCGGGGACGGAGGCCACGGAGGCACCGGCGCGGAGCGCGGGGAAGGCGGTCGCGACGCCGAGCGTGAGCTGGGTGCGCGCGCCCAGGCGCCACGCGACCCCGCCCTCCAGCCGGAGGGAGTGGGCGAGGTTCCGTGCCAGCGACAGCTCCAGTGCGGAGAGCCCCCCGCCGCCGACCTCCACCCGGCCCCTGGTCCAGAGCCCGTTCAGCACCGGTCCGGCACGCGGGCCGGGCAGCAGGTACCCGCTCACGCCCACGAACGTGCCGTCCGGGGTGAACGACGCGCCGCCCGAGCTCGAGACGCGGACGTAGGGAGCCACGCGGAGGGCGGCGCGCTGCAGCGAGGCGCCGAGCCGGAGCGAGTTCCGGTCACCGGTGCGGGTGCCGGCGTGCTCGAAGGTCCCGTCGACGTAGAGGAAGGGGTTGGATGGCACCGGACGCCAGAAGAGCCCGATGCGCGCCTGGGAGGTCTGGCCCGCGGCCGTGAGCACCGGCGCCTCCACCCCGGTGTTGAACGCGGCCGCCTCGGCCCCGAGGCGGAGGTCCGCCGTCGGCTGGAACCGGAGCGCAGCGCGCAGGTAGCCCTGGGCCAGCGCCTCGAGCTCGACGGCGAGCGGGTTGACCGGGGTTGCGGTGAGCACGGCGTAGGGCTGCAGCAGGCGGCCAGCCGCCCGCGACGAGGCCTCGAGCCCGCCGCGCACCGTCCAGCGGTCGCTGGCCCCGTAACGAAGGTCGACGTTCGCCGACCCGTCGCAGGCGACCCGCCGACAGGCGCCGGCGGCCAGGCCGTACTCGAACGTGCGGGCCGGTAGCTGGCTCTGGACCGCCTGGTAGGTCCGGCTGAAGCTCCGCACCTCGCCGTTCGGGCCGTAGGCGATGAACTCCACCGGGTTCTCCCCGTACCGCACCGGCACCTCGACCGAGTAGCGGCCGAGGGCGTCGGAGGAGTCGAAGGCCACCAGGCCGCCGCCGGCCCACGCCTCGACCGTCCAGCCCGGACCGGTCATGCCCTCGAAGGCGGCGTCGTGCAGGAACTGGTCGCGGACGTACGGGGCGTTCGTGGCGCTCGCCCCTCGGATGGCCCGTGCGCGCGGGCCCGTGGCATAGGCGTCGCCCAGGCGGAGCTGCCGGAGCCGGATCGACTCCGGCCAGACGCCGAGCCAGGAGGCCCCGAGCTCGCCGCGGGCGCCCGAGCCCAGGCCGGCCGACTGGGCCAGGACCTCGAGCGAGCCGCCCAGCAGCTCGGCGCCGAGGCCGAGCTGCAGGTTGGCGGCGGCGAGCGGATCCCGGCCGCCGGCCTGCGCGAGATAGTCCACCACCAGGCCGTCCCAGCGGGCCGGCGGCACGGCCACCTCGGTGAGGCCCGCCCCGCCCCCCTGCTCGGCGAGGAGCACCCGGCGCGCCTCCTCCCGCTCGATCCGCCGGGCCACCGGGAGGTTGCCGGCCTCCGGGACGTCCACCCGCAGTTCGGACCAGTCGACCTGCACATCCACGCCCAGCAGCCGACCGAGCACCGCCGCGTCGAGGTAGACCTCCCCGTCCCGGGCCAGGACCCGCGTGGAGTCGAGCGGCAGCGTCTGGCGGTCCACCGCAGCGACGCGGAGGGTGGCATCCACCCGGATCACCGTGCCTGCGGGCTCGAGCGTGGCAGTGGCGACGGCCCCGATGACGCCTCCCCGGATCTCCGCCAGCCCGAGCATCGCGCCCACCGGCAGCAGTGCGGCATCGCCGGCCCGCCAGGCCTCGAGCGTGCGCGAGACCAGCCGGCCGAGCCGGACCTCGACCAGGGTCTGCTCGGGCGCCTGGGCCAGCGCCGTCCCCGGAATGGTGACCCCCGCGAGCGTGGCGAGGAGTCCGACGAGGTGCCGGGGGCGCATCGGTCAGTTGAGGTAGGCGACGGTCAGCACGACGGGCGCGGTGTAGAGCCCCGCGGGGACGCCGACCGCAGGCGATGCCGTGCCGCCCAGGTAGACGTGCAGCTGGGGCCGGGGGGTCGGACCGAAGCGCGACGTGGTGCCCGCGGCCGGGTTGAACGTGGTGGCGCCGCCCCCGCTGGGCGACTGGGAAATCCGGTTCACGACGGCGGACGCGGCACCGAAGCTCACCGGGATCACCCCGCCGCCACCGAAGCGTGCGAGCTCGGTGGGCAGCGTGAAGGTCAGGCTCACCCGCTGGTTGCGCTCGCCCTCGACCTGGAAGTAACCGGCGTCGGGCGAGGTGGGTGCCACCGTCCTTGGCGTGCCGGGCGTGAGGGCGCCGAACTGGAGGTCGCGGAGGACGAGGAAGATCAGGGTGCCGGGCAGCACCTGGGCGCGGACCGGCGTGGAACCGGAGAAGCCCTGCGCCGCCGCCCCGGCAGGGACGGCGGCGGTCAGGAGGGCGGTCGCGAGCGCGAGACGCCGCCAGATGGTCACGGGAGCACCACCTCGACCGAGTCCCGCACCGCCGGGAGGGGCGGCCGGAGTTCGGGGGGCACGTCGTCGCGCTCGCCGTCGAGCACCACGCGGAGGCGGTAGCGGCCCGGTGGCAGTCCCGCGACGGGGAGCCGGTACCGCGGGGTCATCGGGTAGTAGACCGCCACCTGGCTCGAGTCGCGTGCCCGGACCGTCCCGGCCGAGTCGCGCAGCTCCGCCCGGAGCATCCCGAGCCACGCGCCGGTGCCCGCGCGCGCGAGTTCCACGCCGAAATCGAGCGAGTCGCCCCGCAACCGGGCGCTGAGCCCGCGGGCGGTCACCCCGCCGCTGACGGGTCCCTTGCGGTAGATCAGGGCGATGATC
>JAICEH010000057.1 GCA_025924275.1 Gemmatimonadales bacterium
CACCTCCGCCCCGGGGCCGCGTGGCACGACGGCGTCCCGGTGACGGCCGGGGACGTGGCGTTCTCCTTCGCGGCCTACCAGGACACGGTGCTCGCGGCGTCCGGCGGCAGCGCGCTCGCCGGCGTCTCCGTCACCGCCGTGGACGACTCCACGGTGGACCTCCGGTTCGCGCGGGAGTATCCGGAGCAGCTCTACGACGCGGCCTGGCACGTGCGGGTGATCCCCCGGCACCTGTGGGAGGGCATCCCGCGGCCGGAGTGGCCGGCGGACACCGCGCTTGCGCGGCTGGCCGGCTCGGGCCCGTTCCGGGTGGCGCGATGGGACCGGGGCGATGCGCTGGTCCTCGAGCGCCCCGGCGGAGGTCACCCGGCGGATGCGGTGACGCGGATCGTGTGGCGCTTCGCCGCCGATCCCGATGCCGCGCTCAACCTGGTCCTCTCCGGGGAGGCCGACGTGCTGGAGGCGGTGGCGGGGCGCGGGCGCGTGGAGCAGGCGGAGGCCGACACCGCCCTGCGGCTCGAGCGGTACCCGTCGGCGGTCTACGGGTTCCTCGCGTTCAACCTGCACGGGCCGGACGGTGGCCCGCATCCCGTCCTGGCCGACCGGCGCGTCCGGCTTGCGCTGGCCCACGCGGTCGACCGGCGGACGGCGGCGCAGGCCGTCTTCGGAGCCGACGTCGCGGTGCCGCCGGGGCCCATGTCGCGGCTGTTGTGGATCTGGAGCGATTCGATCGTCGGGCCCGCCCATTCCCCGGCGCGGGCGGACAGCCTGCTGGCGGCGGCGGGATGGCGGCGCCCCGGACCTGCCGGGATGCGCCGCGGGCAGGGCGGACGTCCCCGGGTCGACATCCTGGTCCCGTCCACCAGCCCGCAGCGACGCGACCTGGCCCAGCTGATCCAGGAGCAATGGCGTCGGGCCGGGGTCGAGGCGACCGTGACGGCCGTGGATTTCGCCCTGTTCCAGGAGCGGTTGGCGGAGGGCCGGTTCGATGCCTACATCGGCGCCTGGCTGGACGAGCCGAGCCCCCGCGGACTGGTCGAACAGTGGACCCGCGCGGGGTGGGGCGCGCTGAACTACGGCCACTGGGAGCACCCGGCGTTCGACTCGCTGCTCACCCGCGCCATGGCGGAGCCGCGGCGCGAACCGGCGGCCCGGCTCTGGCGGGAGGCGATGGACACGCTCAACGCCGATGCTCCGGCGATCTTCCTCTACAACCCGACCAGCGTCGCCGCGGTGCACCACCGGCTGCGTGCGGTGCGCATCGATCCCTATTCGTGGGCATCGAGACTGCCGGAGTGGAAGGTCGATCCCCGGCTGCCGGTGGAGCGGACCTCGGCGCGCTGACGCCGGGCCGGGGCCCCAGGCAGGGGCCCGGGGCGGGCGTCAGGCCGGCGGGCGCCGCCGCTCGTAGCGGCGGAAGCTGAGGGGCCAGGCGTGCCGCGGGTCGGCAGGATGATGCCGCTCCGCGGTGAGCTCCCAGTCGGGTCCCTCGAAGGCGGGGAAGTGCACGTCGCCCGGCACGTCCCGGGTGTGGATCACGGTGAGGTGGATCCGGTCCGCCAGCGGGAGCGCGGCCCGGTAGAGTTCCGCGCCCCCGACGACGAACGCCTCCGGTTCCCCCCGCACCAGCCCGAGCGCCTCGGCGAGCGACGGGACCACCTCGACGCCGGCGGCGGCGTACGAGGGCCGCCGGGTGACCACGATGTTGCGCCGCCCCGGGAGCGGCGTCCCGACCGACTCCCAGGTCCGCCGGCCCATGATGACGGGGTGCCCGGTGGTGAGCCGGCGGAAATGGCGCAGGTCCTCGGGCAGGTGCCAGGGCAGGCCATTCCCGCGGCCGATGACCCGGTCCTCCGTCATCGCGGCGACGAGGGTGAGGAGCATGCCGGGCGGCGCGGCCGGGTCAGACCGCGACCGGGGCCGGGATGTGGGGGTGGGGGGCGTAGTTCTCCAGCGTGAAGTGCTCCCAGCGGAAATCCTCCAGGGCACGGACCCCGGGGTCGAGGCGCATCGCCGGGAGCGGGCGCGGCTCGCGCGCGAGCTGGAGCCGGGCCTGCTCGAGGTGGTTGGCGTAGAGGTGGGCGTCGCCCAGGGTGAGGATGAACTCGCCCGGGGCCAGTCCGGCCACCTGCGCCACCATCAACGTGAGCAGGGCATAGCTCGCGATGTTGAAATGAACTCCAAGTAATACTTCGGAGCTCCGCTGGTAGATCTGGCAGGAGAGCCGGCCCTCGGCGGCGTAGAACTGGAAGAGGGCGTGGCAGGGCGCGAGCGCCATCCGCGGGATGTCGGCGGGATTCCACGCGGTCACGACCAGGCGGCGGGAATCGGGATTCCGGCGGAGCTCGGCCAGGACCTCCCCGAGCTGGTCGATGACCCGGCCGTCGGGCGCCTCCCAGCGGCGCCACTGCTTGCCGTAGACCGGCCCCAGGTCGCCCGACGGGTCGGCCCACTCGTCCCAGATCCGGACCCCGTGCTCCTGCAGCCAGCGGACGTTGGTGTCGCCGCGGATGAACCAGAGCAGCTCGTGGACGATGGAGCGGAGATGCAGCTTCTTGGTGGTGACCAGCGGGAAGCCGTCGGCCAGGTCGAAGCGCATCTGCCAGCCGAAGAGGCTCCGCGTGCCGGTGCCCGTGCGGTCGCCCTTGGCGTGGCCCCGGTCGAGGATGGACTGCATCAGGGCGAGGTACTGGCGCATGGGGGAGAAGGTCGAGGGTCGAGCGTCAGGGGTCAAGCGGTGCGGCTCGGCGGCTCGGCGTCTCGGTGTCCCGGCGGCTGGCCGCGTCGGCCAGCGACAGCCGTGGCAGGGCGTACCCCCCCTCGCGCTCGATCCCGCGGAGTGCCGCCTCGATGTCGGCGGGGAGGAGTGCCGCGGCGGCCCCCATCTTGAGCGGCCCGAGCCCGGTGGTGCCCGCCTCGCCGGGCAGCGGAAGCTTGACCCCCGGGTTGAGCACGCCGTCGGGGTCGAAGGCCGCCTTCACCTGCCGGAAGAGTCCCATCACCTCCGGACCGTAGAGACGTTCGACGAACCGGGCGCGAAGCCGTCCGTCTCCGTGCTCCCCGCTGGGCGTCCCGCCCAGCCGGAGCACTTCCGCCGTGACGTCCTCCAGCAGCCCGAGCACGTCCGCCTCCCAGCCCGGCACGGTGGTGTCGGGCAGGAGGTTCACGTGGACGTGGCCATCGCCGGCGTGGCCGAACAGCACCACGTCCAGGCCCCGGGCCAGGGCGCACGCGCGGATGAAGCGGACGTAACCGCCGAGGGCGGCCACCGGCACGCAGCCGTCCTCGATCACCTGCATCGAGCGGTGGGTCGGGGGCTGGCGGGCGAGGATGGGACTCGCCGCGTGGCGGAGCGCCCAGGCGCGCTCGACCTCCGCCTCGGCGAGGGCGGTCTCCACGTTGAGTGCGATCGGGGACACCAGCCGGACGGCGTCGCCCACCGCGCCGCGGAGCGCGGGGGTGCCGGCGCGCTCGAGCTCGACCAGGAGGACCGCCTCGGTGCCGGGCGGCGGCAGGTGCTCGGTGCCCGTCCGGCGGACCAGGTCGAGGAAGGTGCGATCCAGGAGCTCGACTGCCGACGGGTCGGCGCGGAGCAGGGCCTCCACCGCGGGGCCGAGGTCGTCCAGGGACGCCAGGTCCACGCGGAGCGCGCCGCGGGCGGCCGGCACCTGATCGAGGCGCCACTCCACCGCCGTCACGAAGCCGAGCGTGCCCTCCGCCCCGACCACGAGGTCGAGCGCGTCCCCGGTGCCGAGGTACTGGTCGAGCGCATAGCCGGCGGTGTTCTTGGTGACCCGCGGGAAGCGGGACTCGACCAGGGGGCGCGCGGCGCGGAGCGCCGGGGCCACCTCGCGTTCGAAGCGCTCCAGGCCCCCGACCACCGCCTGGCCGCGGCGGAGGGTGAGCCGCTCGCCGGCGCCGGTCACCAGGTCCAGGCCGGTGACCCACCGCCGGGCCGGACCGTAGCGGAGCGAAGCGGCGCCGGCGGCGTTGCAGGAGACCACGCCGCCGGCGGTGGCCCAGCCCACGCTCGAGGGCACCGGCGGGTAGCGGAGCCCGGCCAGCATCGCCTGCTCGTTGAGCTCGCGGAGGGTGACCGCCGCGGCCGTTCGCGCGCGCGCCGCGGCGGGATCCACCCGGCAGGGGCGGGCCTCGAGGCCGGTCAGGTCCACGATGACGCCGGGGCCGATGCTGCCGCCGGCCATCGCGCTTCCGGCCCCGCGTGGCACCAGGCCGGTGCCCTCCGCCCGGGCCCAGGCCACGAGTGCCAGCAGGTCGGCCGCGTCCCTGGGCGCCGCCACCGCGGCCGGGATGACCCGGAAGATGCCCGCGCCCTCGGCGTAGGCCGCGCGCGCGCGCTCGTCGGTCCGGAAGGCGCCCCCGAAGTCCGCGGGCGGGCGCACGGTCATTCCTCCGGCGCGGCGGCCGGGGGGCGGAGGTCGGGCGGGGTGTATCGCTCGGCGAGTCGCGCCATCGCGCGGGCGAGACGGATGCTCACCGGGTGGGTCAGGGGGAGCGGGCGCTCGAGCGCGCGCGGGGCCAGCGACGGATCGGCCCACGGGCGCCAGACCCCCTCCACCTTCACCCGGCTCTCGTCGGGGCGGCGCGGGTCCACCCAGGCCCGGACGAGCACCGCGTCCTCACCCAGCGGCTCCCCTTCCACCGGTGCGCCGTCGGCCGGGCGGAACCACCCCGTGGCGAGCCAGCCGTCCCGGGCCTCGACCCGGGTTACCGGGATCGTGTCGGCCGCGAGCGCCTCGGCGACCGTCCGCGTGGCGCTGGGCACCGGGAGCTCGAGCACCACCTCCGGCGTGGTGGGAAAGGGCGCGAAGTGGGGGCGCGTGGTGTAGGGGTTGCACGCGGTCACGGCAGCGAGGAGGAGGAGCGCGAACCGCGCATGGCGAGTCCTCACAACCCGAGCTCCACCGCCACCGGCGGCGTCACCGACCAGTCATAGAAGCCGCGTCCGCCCTTCTTCCCCACCAGCCCGGCCGCGACCATCCGGCGGAGCAGCGGCGGCGGGGCCATCCGCGGCTCGCGGAACTCCTCGAAGAGGATCTCCCCGATCCGGAGCGCGGTGTCGAGCCCGACGAAGTCGAGGAGGGCGAGCGGGCCCATCGGGTGGCCGCAGCCAAGGCGCATCGCGGCGTCGATCCCGGCCACCGAGCCCACCCCCTGTTCCACCGCCCGGACCGCGTCCAGCAGGTAGGGAACCAGCAGCCGGTTCACCACGAATCCCGCGGTGTCCCGCGCGACGACGGTCTCCTTGCCCAGCGACCGGGCGAAGGCGACCGCGGCCTCGAAGGTCGCCGGGGAGGTGGCCACCCCGCGGATCACCTCGACGAGGGGCATCAGCGGGACCGGGTTGAAGAAGTGGAGGCCCACCATCCGGTCCGGCCGCCCGGTGGCGGCCGCCATCACCGTGATCGAGAGGCTCGAGGTGTTGGAGGCGAAGATGGCCGCGGCGGGGGCGAGGCGGTCGAGCTCGCGCCAGAGCGCCGTCTTGGCGTCGAGGTCCTCCACGATGGCCTCGACGATGAGGCCGGCCCCGGCCAGCGCGGCGAGATCGGTGGTGAAGCTGATCCGTGCCAGGGCGGCGTCGCGCTCGGCCGGACCGAGCTGTCCCTTCTCGACGAACCGGGCCAGCGACCGCACCACGCCCGCCCTGCCACGCTCGATCGCCGCGTCGTCCACGTCGCGCGCCACGACCTCGTAGCCGGCGGCGGCCGCCACCTGCGCGATGCCGGCGCCCATCTGCCCGGCGCCGACCACGCCCACGGTCCGGATCGCGGTCACGGCCCGCCCCGCTTCCGCCGCCCCGCCTGGCCGCCCTCGATCGCGCGCCGGACCTCGCCCGCGAGGAGGCCCATCAGCGACGGGCCCGGCGCGGTCTCGTGTGCGGCCTTGACCGCGCCCCGCTCCACGTAGTCCAGCGCGCGCTCGAGGCCGAGCCGGACGCGCTCGAGGGAGGGGCGGTACCGGGAGGCGATCCCCCCGGCGAGCCCGCCGCCCAGGGCCAGTGGGGCGAGCGCGATGGGGGCGACGGCGCCGACGGCGAGGAGCACGGCCGCACCCGCCACGCCGACGCTCGCCATCGCGGCCGCGCCCCCCATCCATCCGGCCCGGGTGGACCGCACGTCGGCGGTGAGGGTCACGTGGAGGTAGCCGGCCTCGAGCTCGATGAAGGTGGCGGCGAGCACGCGCGCCGAGCCCAGCATCGGGGGCAGGCGGCCGGAGCTGATCCCGGCGCCCGCCCGGTAGACCGCGGCCATCACGCCGCCCATCGGTTCCCAGGTGATCCGCTCGGCGGTCTCGCGCTGGACCGCGAAGAACTCCTGCTTCTCGAGCCACCTGGTGAGGAGCGCCTCGGCCGCGGCGCGCGGCGTCTGCACCACGCGGGTGCACGCCACCTCGCCCGGCCCGATCGCCCGGTCGAGGAAGCCGGCCGGCGCGATCCCGCCCGCCCGGGTGCGCTCCTCGAGCAGCGCCTGCTGCAGGTGGCGGGCGGGGAGCCCGACCTCGCGGCCCAGGGCCAGGATCTCCTGCTCGCTCAGCGCGTCGCCCAGGTCGGCGTCGGCTGCCTGCAGCTCGGCCGCACGCTGGAGCACGCGCTCCAGCGCCGCACGGTCGAGCCGCGCGCCCTCGGGGTGCCGTGCGGGGAGGTCCGGCATCGCGGGCGGGATCAGCCGGGCAGGCTCTCGACCACGACCGCCACGCCCTGGCCGCCGCCGACGCAGGCGCTCGCCACGCCGAACCGCCCGCCCTGCCGCCGGAGGGCGTGGAGCAGGTGCACGGTGAGCCGGGTGCCGCTCGCGCCGAGCGGATGGCCGACCGCCACCGCGCCGCCGTGCACGTTGGTGCGGTCCCGGTCGAGCCCGAGCTCCCGTTCCACCGCGAGGTACTGCGCCGCGAAGGCCTCGTTCACCTCCACCAGGTCCATCTGCCCCAGGGTGAGGCCGGCGCGGTCGAGGGCCTGCCGGATGGCCGGCACGGGGCCGATGCCCATGAGGGATGGATCCACGCCGGCCCAGGCCCACGACACCAGCCGCCCGAGCGGCACCCACCCGCGGGCCCGGGCGTAGGCGGCATTGGCCACGAGGGCGGCGGCCGCGCCGTCGGCGATGCCCGAGGCATTGCCCGCAGTCACGACCCCGTCCGTCCGGAAGTAGGGCGGGAGCTTCGCCAGGGCCTCGGGCGTGGTGCCGGGCCGCATGTGCTCGTCCGCGGCCCAGGGCGCGGGCGGCTCCCCCTTCCGGCCGGGGAGGTGCACGGGGATCACCTCGTCGCCGAACACGCCGTCGCTCCACGCCTTCGCCGCCGCGGCCTGGCTCCGGGCGGCGTAGGCGTCCACCTCCTCGCGGCCGATGCCCGCCCGCTCGGCGAGCCGCTCCGCGGTTTCGGCCATCGCGAGGTTGCACCACGAGTCGGTGAGGGTCTCCATCAACGAATCCTCGAACCGGCCGCTGCCGAGCCGGAGTCCCCAGCGCGCGCCGCGCACCACGTGCGGGGCCTGGCTCATCGACTCGGTGCCGACGGCCAGGACCACCTTCGACTCCCCCAGCGCCAGTTGCTGCGCGCCCTGGATGATGGCCTCGAAGCCGGAGGCGCAGAGCCGGTTCACGGTGACGGCCGGGGTCTCGATCCGGCAGCCGGCGCGGAGCGCCACGTGCCGCGCGAGGTAGGGGGCGTCGGTCGAGGTCTGGAGGACGTTTCCCGCCACGCAGTGGTCCACCTCGGCCGGTGCCACGCCCGCGCGCTCCAGTGCGGCGGCGGCGGCGTGGACCCCGAGGTCGGTGGCCGAGAGGTCCCGGAGCCGGCCGCCAAAGGCGCCGAAGCCGGTGCGGATGCCGGCGAGGAAGACGATGTCGGGGTGGGTCACGGGCGCTCCGGCGAGGGGCGGGCCGATCCGGAATATGCCAGCGCCCGGTGCCGGGCGCCCAGTGCCCGGCGGCCGCGGGGGCGCCGGCGCGCCGGCCGCCCGCGGACGGATCTCCGGTTCATCCCCCCTCCTCGAGCCGCAGGGGAACGGGACCTTCCGCCAGCCGTGCCAGGCGGTCGAAGTCGGCATCGGGATCGTAGCCCGCGTACTGCCCCTTCGCCTGGCGGGCGGCGAGCCAGGCGAGGAAGCCGGAGGGCTCGAGGCCGGCGGAGCCGGTACCCTCGCCGGCGGCGCGGACGGCCAGGTGGTCGGCGTACTCGTTCCTGGGGTGGCCGACGTGACCGCGCACCCAGGTCCAGGCCACCTCGTGCCGGTCAGCCGCGGCCACGAGCGCCTGCCACCGCTCGAGGTTCTCGATCGGGCCGCCCTTCCGCCGCCACCCGCGCGCGCGCCAGCCGGGCACCCACTCCCGCATCCCCTTCACCAGGTACTCCGAGTCGGAGACGGCGAGGACCCGCAACCGGTTGCCCCGGGCGGAGAGGTACTCGAGGGCGAGGCGGGCGCCGGTGAGCGCCATCCGGTTGTTGGTGGTGTCGGCGTCGTGATGCCGGAAGTCGCGGCGCTCGATGCCGCCGCCCCGGTGGCACTCGACCAGTCCGGCGGCACCGCCGGGTGCGCCGCCCTCGCGGCCGTTCCCCAGGCAGGACTCGTCGAGATGGACGACGACGACCGGCAGGGTCACGACTCGAGCACCTGCAGGGACTCGATCTCGTCGAGGCGGAAGACCAGTTCCTCACCCGTCATCGGGAGGAAGGCGGTGAGCGCCTCGCGCCCGCCGACGGACCCCACCTTCCGGGCGACGACGACGTACTCGGTGCCGCGGCGCCGCAGCACGACGCGGCGGCCCATCCGGGCCGCGCGCTCGAGCCGGTCGAGGTTTGCCGGGCTCCATTTCATCGGCACGCTCCCGGTCCGCGTCCGGTCCCGTTCGGCGGTCACGCCCGGACCGCGATCCGGCCCGCCGGCCCCGCGGTCACCCGCCCGATCGCCACGGCGCCCCCGCCGAGATCGGCCAGGAGCGCGTCCAGCTCCGCCGCGGGCACGGCGAGGAGCAGGCCACCCGAGGTCTGCGCGTCCACGGCGACCCAGCGGGTGGCCTCGTCCACCGCGTCCGCCCAGGCGGTGAACTCCGCCGCCGCCTCGAGGTTCCGCCGGGTGCCGCCGGGGACCGCCCCGCGGGCGGCGAGCTCCCGGGCCCCGGGCAGCATCGGCAGCCGGCCCGCCTCCACTTCCGCGGCCACGCCGCTCTCCCGGAGGAGGTTGTGCAGGTGGCCCAGGAGGCCGAAGCCGGTCACGTCGGTCGCGGCCCGGACGCCGTGCGCCAGCGCCGCGCGGCTCGCGGGCGCATTGAGGGTCCGCATCGCGCGGATGGCGGCCGCGAGCTCGGGGCCGTCCGGTGCCACCAGGTCCCGCTTGTGCGCCGTCGCCACGAGGCCGGTGCCGAGCGGCTTGGTGAGCACCAGCCGGTCCCCCGCGCGCGCGCCGGCGAGCGTGAGCAGCCGCCCGGGGTGCGCCTCGCCGATCGCCACGAGGCCGAAGAAGGGCTCGGCCGCGTCGATCGAGTGCCCCCCGACGATGGGGCAGGCCGCCTCGGCGGCCACGCCCGCGGCGCCGCGGAGCACCTCGCCCAGGAGCGCAAAGGGGAGCCGCTCCCGCGGCCACCCCACCAGGGAGAGGGCCACCGTGGGCGTCGCGCCCATCGCGTAGAGGTCGCTCAGGGCATTGGCCGCCGCGATCGCCCCCCACGCCTCCGCGTCGTCCACGATCGGGGTGAAGAAGTCCGTGGTGGCCACCAGCGCCCGGTCGGGGGCGAGCTGCACCACCGCCGCGTCGTCGCGGGACGCGGCGTCGACCAGGACCCGGGGGTCCGTGACGGGGGGCAGGTGACGCAGGACCTGCGTCAGTTCGGCGGGGCCGAGCTTGCAGGCTCAACCCGCGCCGTGCGAGAATGACGTCAGCCGGACGGCGGCCCGCTGGTCGCGTGGATCATTCGGCATCGGGTTCTCCTCTCCCCGCACTCTCGAGGCGACGTGGGCTCGCTCATCGCACTCGGCACGGCGTTCGTCCTCGGCGCGGTGCACGCGCTCGAGGTGGATCACATGATCGCGGTGACGGCCTTCGTCGCCTCCCGGCCGGCCTTCGCCGCCGCGGGGGCCGGGGGGAGGCGGGGGGGGGGGGGGGGGCGGGGGGCGGGCCGCCGGGGGGCGCGGGGGGCAACCCCACCAGCCC
>JAICEH010000058.1 GCA_025924275.1 Gemmatimonadales bacterium
CGCGGACGGCGCGACCGTCAGGAGCCCGACATCCACCACTTCGTCGAGCCGGACCAGCATCGGCGCCCAGTCCTTGTCGCCGAGGATCGAGACCAGGGCGTGAACCGGTCCCGGGGGAGGGTCGGCCCGGAGCGCCGCCACGAGTGCCTCGACGCCATCCGGGTTGTGGGCGACGTCGAACAGCCACCGTCCCCGGCGGTCGAGCCGGCCCGGGAGCCGGGCGCGGGCGAAGCCGGCCCGGACCGCCCCGCCGCCGGGACGCCAGGGCGCCGGGAGCTGTTCCAGGACCGCCGCCGCGAAGGCCGCGTTCCGCCGCTGGTGCGGGCCGGCGAGGCCGAGGGCTCCCTGCCAGGAGCGCCCCGGCGGCACCAGCCGGATGTCGGCCGGGCTCGAGCCGGCCGTCGCGTCCCGCGCCGCTCGCGCCAGCACCTCCGCCAGAGCCCGGTCCGGCTCGCCGATCACGAACGGCGTCCCCGGCTTGGCGATGCCGGCCTTCTCCCTGGCGATCTCGTGGAGGGTGTGCCCGAGGTACTTCTGGTGGTCGAGCGCCACGTGGGTCACGCCGCTCACCAGCGGCTCGAGGACGTTGGTGCTGTCGAGCCGGCCGCCCAGTCCCACCTCCACCACGGCGATCTCGGCACCGCGGGCCGCGAAGTCCGCGAAGGCGATCGCCGTGGTGGCCTCGAAGAACGTGGCCCCGAGCCGCTCGATGTCGGGGCGGAGCCGCTCCGTCCACATCGCCACCGCCGCCTCGCTGACCGGTTCCCCGTCCACCCGGATGCGCTCCCGGAAGCTGACCAGGTGCGGCGACGTGTAGAGCCCGACCCGGAAGCCTGCCGCAGACAGCGCCTCCGCCAGCAGCGCGCACGCGCTCCCCTTGCCGTTCGTCCCTCCCACGTGGACCGACGGGAAGACGCGATGCGGTTCCCCCACCGCCCCGAGCAGCGCCCGGGTGGTCTCGAGGCCGAACTTGATGGTGGTGGTGCGCGGGAAGAGGAAGTCCAGCGCAGCGGGGTAGTCCACGGGGGGGAGAGGGGAGCGGGGAGCGGGGAGCGGGGAGCGGGAGGTGGGATGCCGGGGCAATGGGCCGGCGGAGGCGGCCTGCTCCCCGCTCCCCGACTTCCCTACTCCCCCACCGCCACCTTTCTCCCCGCCATGTGCCGGAGGAGCCGGGAGAGCGTCTCCCGGAGGGCCGGCCGCGGCACCACCTCGTCCACCTGGCCGTGGTCGAGCAGGAACTCCGCGGTCTGGAACCCCTCGGGAAGGTCCTGCCCGATGGTCTGCTTGATGACCCGCTGCCCGGCGAACCCGATGACGGCGGCCGGCTCCGCCAGGATCACGTCGCCCTGCATCGCGAAGGAGGCGGAAACGCCGCCGGTGGTCGGGTCGGTGAGGACGGTGACGAAGGGCTGGCCGAGGGAACCGAGGTGCGCGATGGCGGCGGAGGTCTTGGCCATCTGCATCAGCGACAGCACTCCCTCCTGCATCCGCGCGCCACCCGAAGTGCAGACCAGGACCATCGACCAGTGGCGCTCGGCGGAACGGTTGGCGAGGCGGGTGATCTTCTCCCCGACCACGGAGCCCATGGACCCGCCCATGAAGGCGAAGTTCATGACGCCGAGGTGGTACGGGGTCCCGTCCAGCCGGGCCTGCCCCGTCAGGATCGCGTCGCTCGGCCCCGCCTTCTTGATCGCGGCCGCCGTGCGCTGGGCGTAGTGCTCGAACTCGAGCGGATCCACGGACCGCAGCTCGCCCCAGAGTTCCTTCCAGCTCCCCTCGTCGGCGAGGAGCTCGATGTACCCCTCAGCGGTGAACCGGGCGTGATGGCCGCACTCCGGGCACACCCGGAGCGAGCGCTCGAACTTCTCCCGGAGCATGAGGTGGTCGCAGCGATCGCACTTGATCCAGGCGTCGGCAGGGATCTCGCGACGTTCGCGAACGGGCGTGCGGGGTTTACGTTCCTTCTTGAACCAGGCCATACCCCTCCGGGGCGAGGCCGCCCGGGGGTGCGGCCAGCCATTCAATGTGGGGCCGGGCTCAGGCTGGCGCCAGTCCCGACGCCGTAACTCGTTGTGATCATTCAGCGTAGCCGGCGAGCCGGCTGTCCCGGGCCACCCGGACCGCGAGTCCGACCGCGAGGCAGCAGGAAAGGAGGAATGACCCTCCGTAGGAGAAGAACGGCAGGGGGATTCCGGTGATGGGCATCACGTTCACGGTCATCCCGACGTTCTCGAAGACGTGAGTGAAGAGCAGTCCGAGGACCCCGAAGGTCACCAGGCTGCTGAAGGGGTCGGTCGCCCGGCGGGCCACCCGGACCAGGGCGAAGAAGAGGGCCAGGAAGAGGCCGAGGGCGATGGCGACCCCGATGAACCCGAGTTCCTCCCCCACCACCGAGAAGATGAAGTCGGTGTACTGCTCGGGGAGGAAGGCCAGGCGCTTCTGGGGACCTTCGGTGAAGCCGTGGCCCAGCCAGCCGCCCGAGCCGATGGCGTTCTTGCTCTGGATGGCCTGGTACCCGGCGTTCTGCGGATCCACTTCCGGGTTGAGGAACGTGAGGAGGCGGTTCTGCTGGTAGGGGGCGAGCCGCTTCCAGAGCGGGATGGCCACGGCGCCCATGGCGGAGTTCACCACGTAGACCGTCACCGCCTCGATGGCGTAGGGACGCCAGAAGAGGAGGAGCACCAGCAACCCGACCATCCACGCCCCCCAGATCGTCGTGTTGAAGGCGAGGAGCAGGCTGATGACGGGGGACGCGGTGAGGAAGAGGAGCCGGCCCGGGGTCCCGGCCCAGAAGAGCATCGCGAAGAAGATGCCGACGAACACGATCGCGCTCCCCAGGTCGGGCTGCGCCATCACCAGCAGGAAGGGCACGCCGGCAAGCAGGCCGGGCGGGATGAGCTCGCGGAGCGTCTGCGGGGCGCTGCGGCGGCCGGAGAGGTAGCGGGCGAGCATCAGGATGAGCGCCAGCTTGGCCAGCTCGGAGGGCTGGCCGAGGCGGTGCCCGCCGATGGTGATCCAGCTCTTGGTGCCCGCGGCGGTGCCGGTGCCGGTGCCGATGACCAGGGTGAGCACGAGGAGCAGGAGCGAGAAGCCGTACAGCGCAGGCGCGCCCCACTCGAGCAGCCGAGGGGAGGTGCGGGAGGCGACGAAGAGCACGATGAGCCCGGCCGTGCACCACACCAGCTGACGCTTCCACGCCCCGGTGGCCGCGGTCGGCACGTCGGTCTGCCCGGCCGAGTAGAGGGTCAGGACCCCGAAGAGCAGGAGCAGCCCCACGATCACCAGCAGGGGCCGGTCGAGTCCGCGCCTCACGGGACCGGCGGCGGGAGCCAGGGGGTGTAGACCGACTCGCGCGGGGGCGCCTCGACCACGCGCGGCGTGGGGCCGAGCTCCAGCACCCGCGGCGCCGAGTCCACCTCGATCCCCGGCAGCCGGATCGGGCGGGTCTCCCCGGCCGGCTCGGGGCCCACCAGGTAGCGCCGCACGACCTTCGCCACATACGGCGCGACGGAGGAGCCGTGCTCGGCGAACTCCATGATGGCACCGACGATGATCTCGGGGTCGTCGGCGGGGCCGAAGCCGAGGAACCAGCCGTGGTCCTTGCCGAAGGGGTTCTGAGCCGTCCCGGTCTTGCCGGCGAGCTGGAATTCCTGCTGGGCGCTCGCGCGCGCCGTACCGCGCTGCACCACCTGCACCATCGCCAGGCGGAGCCCGGCCAGCTGCTCGGCGGTGAGACCCAGGTCGCGCACGTGGGCCTCCCGGGGGCGCACCAGGTAGGGCGGACCGACCTTGCCGCCCGACGACATCGCCTGGTAGAAGGCCGCCATGTTGATCAGCGACTGGGTGTTCTCCCCCTGCCCGATCGAGAAGTTGAGCTCGACCGACCGCGCCGACCAGCCGCGCGGCGTGTACCGGCGGTCGAAGTAGGCCGTGCTGGTGGGATAGATCGGCTGGATCTCGTTCTCCAGGTCCACGCCGCTGCGCTGCGCGAAGCCCATCGCCCCGCCCTCCTCGAGCAGCGCGTTGACCCCGAGGCGCATCCCGAGCTGGTAGAAGTACACGTTGCAGCTCTGCGCCACCGCACCCTCGAGGTCGAGGCTGCCGTGGCCCTCCCGCTTCCAGCAGCGGAAGTACCGGTTGCCCACCTGGATGCCGCCGGTGCACGGGATCGGCATCCGCGAGCGGAGGGTGACGAGGTTCCGCTTCATGCCCATCGCGGCGATCGCCAGCTTGAAGGGCGAGGCGGGATTGTACATCGCCTGGATCGCCCGGTTCATCATCGGCCGGGCCGAGTCGGTGGTGAGGCGGCGCCAGTCCTCGGCCGCGATCCCGCCGATGAACAGGTTGGGGTCGTAGCTCGGCGCGGAGTAGAGCGCGAGGATCTCGCCCTTCGGGGTGAGCGCCACGAGCGCGCCCCGCACCCCGGGGGCGTCGGCGGTCCAGAGGCTGTCGACGTAGCGCTGGAGGGCGAGGTCCACGGTGGTGCGGAGCGGCCGGCCGGCCTCGGGCGCCAGGGCCGGCGCCCCGTCCTCCCGCACCAGCCGGCCGCGCGCGTTGATCTCGACGTAGCGCACCCCGGCCCGGCCGCGGAGCACCGAATCGTACTCCTGCTCGAGCCCGAGCCGCCCCACGATCGTTCCCAGTCGCGCGCCCGGGAAGCGCTTCTGCTCCAGCTCGCGCTCGGTCACCTCGCCCACGTACCCCACCAGGTGGGCGACGGCCTGCGCGTCGGGGTAGTGCCGCTTGGGCTCGGCCTGGATCACCAGCCCGGTGAGCGACGGGCGGTGCTCCTCCAGCCGGGAGACGGTCTCGAACGAGGCGTCCGCGAACACGATGGCCGGCTGGTAGGGCGTCCGCCGGAACCGCTCCAGGGCCCGGGCCCGGAGCGTCGAGTCCACCGGGACGAGCGCGGCGATCCGGTCGAGCACCGCCCGGAGGGAGTCGGCGGACACGGCGAGGATGCGGACCGTGTAGCCCGGGATGTTGTCGGCGATCACCTCGCCGTGCCGGTCGAGGAGCGCGCCGCGCGGCGCGGCGAGCGGGATCTCCCGGAGGCGGTTCGACTCGGCCCGGAGGCGGAAGCGCTCGTGCTCCAGCACCTGGGCCCGGAAGAACGCGCCCAGCAGCACCAGGAAGGCCAGGGCGAGGACCGCCCGCGCCTGGGTGGCGCGGTGCTCGAGCCGGTGGCTGTGGAACTCCGACACTATTCCTCGAGCCGGATGGCCAGCCAGTCCCGGAAGACCAGGACCAGCAGCACCCCGGCGAGTGCGGTGGCCAGCGCCTGAAGGGGCGACCAGATCAGGAGGGCGTGGACCAGACTGTCCCCGCTCCCGGCGGCCACCAGCAGGATCAGGTTCCGGAGCCAGACGCCCAGGGCGATCACCCCCGCGGTCACGAGGATGTTGTCGGCGAAGAAGACCGACCGGCCCCAGGCCGCGAGGTAGCCGACCACGGTATGCGCCAGGGCCCCCGCGCCGACCCGCGCGGGCGTGAGGGCGTCGGTGGTGAGGCCGATGAGGAAGCCGAGGATCGCGGCATCCCCGGGCCGGCTCCGGATCGCGAAGAGGATGAGCCCGAGCACCAGGAAGTCCGGGGCGAACCGGGCGTCGAAGAGCCGCGGACGCACGTAGAACTGCAGCCCGAGCAGGAGGAGGAACACGAGGGTGAACCGGAGCCGCGCCCCGCGCGCGTAGGTCACCGGGCCTCCGCGCTGTCGGGCGGGGTCGCCCCCGTGTCCGGGAGGAACGCGGGCAGCACCGAGCTGGCCCGGGTGCCGGTCACGACCATCACGTGGACGGCACTCGACGGGTTCGCCGCCGGCCGGAGGAGGTAGACCCGCTCCCAGCCCTCCTGCACCCGCACCTGCGCCAGGACCGTCCCGACCGGGATGCCGCGGGGATAGACCCCGCCCAGGCCCGACGTCACCACGACCGTCCCGATCGCGACCGAGTCGCGGAACGGCACTCCCCGGAGCTCGAGCAGCGCGAGCGAGGGCGACTCCGGCGCGGTGGAGGCCACGATGCCGCTCACCGCGCCGTCGGCGGTCATCGCGCTCGCCCGGAATTCCGGGTGAGCCCACGTCATTGCGACGGCCTGGCCCTCGTCGGCGGTGCGCACGACGCCGATCAGGCCCTCCGGGGCCAGCACGGGCTGGAACGGTGCCACCCCCTGCCGGGCGCCGGCGCTCAGGAGCAGGCTCCGTCCGTCGGTCGGGTGGGGCTGGTGGAGGATCTCCGCCGGGACGAACCGGAACTCGGGCCGGCGGCCGAGTTCCTGCAGCAGCCGGAGCGCCGCGTTCTCCCCGGCGAGCTGGTCCAGCGCCTGGAGGCGGAGCATCGCGCTGTCGCGCTGGGCCTCCGCGGCGTCGAACCGGGTGCGGCTGGTCCGCCCCTCGACCGCGCGCTGCTGCAGCCAGACCAGCGGCGCCAGCACGGTCCGGCGCACCGCGGCGGCCACGCCGTCGGCGGTGCGGGGCGGCAGGAAGAGCCCCGCCACGGAGAGGGCGAGGCAGACGAGGAAGGACGCGGTGTCGCGGCGGCTCCGGTCGCGGTCGAGCGCGGGCACGGTCAGGTGGAGAGCACGCTCCGGTACTTCTCGAAGTCGTCGAGGATGCGGCCGGTGCCGCGGACGACGCAGGTGAGCGGGTCCTCGTCCACGTGGATGGGGAGGCCCGTCTCCTGCGCAAGGAGGGCGTCCAGCCCGCGGATGAGCGCGCCGCCGCCCGTCATGATGATGCCGCGGTCCACGATGTCGCTGGCGAGCTCGGGCGGGGTGATCTCGAGCGCGCGGCGCACCGCGTCCACGATCTGCTGGATCGGCTCCTGCACCGCCTCGCGGATCTCGCTGGAATGCACCCGGACCGTCTTGGGAATGCCGGAGACGAGGTCGCGCCCCTTGACCTCCATCTCCCGTTCCTCGCCCACCGGCGCCGCGGACCCGATCTTGATCTTGATCGCCTCGGCCGTCGGCTCGCCGACGAGGAGGTTGTAGTTCTTCCGCATGAACTGCACGATGGCCTGGTCGAGCTCGTCGCCCCCGATGCGGATCGAGGTGTCGGAGACGATGCCCGAGAGGGCGATCACCGCGATCTCGGTGGTGCCCCCGCCGATGTCGATCACCATGTTGCCCGTGGGCGTCTCCACCGGGAGCCCGACCCCGATCGCCGCCGCCATCGGCTCCGCCACCATCCAGACCTGCTTCGCCCCGGCGGTCTCGGCCGAGTCGCGCACCGCGCGGCGCTCCACCTCGGTGATCCCCGAGGGCACGCACACGATCACCTTCGGCTTCACCCGGAAGACGTGCTTCTCGATGATGGTCTTGAGGAAGTAGCGGAGCATCTTCTCGGTCACGTCGAAGTCGGCGATGACGCCGTCCTTGAGCGGCCGCACCGCGACGATCCCGTCGGGCGTGCGCCCGAGCATCCGCTTGGCCTCGAGGCCGATCCCCTTGATCTTGCCGGTCGCCTTCTCGATGGCGACCACCGAGGGCTCGTTGAGGACGATGCCCTCCCCCTTCACGTAGATGAGGGTGTTGGCCGTGCCGAGGTCCACCGCGATCTCGGTCGCGGGGAGGAAGCTCCCGAGGCTGAACCGGGACATTTTCATCGAGAATCCGGAGCCGGTCGTGGGGGGTCCACCTAACGTAACGACCCCCGGAAATCGGGACAAGGACGGAAGTTAGGCGTCGGGAGTGAGAAGCCGGATTAGCGTCCCGTGCTGCCGAATCCCCCGGTGCCGCGGGTGCTTGGCGGGAGCGCCTCCACGCAGACCAGGGCGGGCGCCTCCACCCGGGCGAAGACCATCTGAGCAATGCGTGTGCCGCGCTCGACCAGGAACGGCTCGGCCCCGAGGTTGACCAGCGCCACCTTGAGCTCGCCCCGGTAGTCGCTGTCGATCGTGGCCGGGGTGTTGGGGAGGGTGACGCCGTGGCGGAGCGCCAGGCCCGAGCGGGGCCGCAGCTGGCACTCCCACCCCTCGGGCAGCGCGATCGCGAAGCCGGTGGCGAAGAGCCGGCGCTCGAACGGCGCGAGCTCGGCCGCCTCCGCGCTGGACAGGTCGTACCCGGCGGCGCCCGGGGTCTGCCGCGCGGGGAGGGGGAGCCCCTCCCCGTGCGGCAGCCGGGTGATCAGGACCCGGGACACGGCCTCAGAGGACCGACCGTACGTCCGCGAGCGGCAGCCCGAACGCCTCCGCCACCCCCGGGTAGACCACCTGCCCGTCCACCACGTTGAGCCCCAGGGCGAGAGCGGGGTCGCGGCGGCAGGCCTCCTGCCAGCCCAGCCGGGCCAGGGTCAGCCCGTACGGCAGGGTGGCGTTGGTGAGGGCCAGCGTGCTGGTCCGCGGGACGCCGCCCGGCATATTCGCCACGGCGTAGTGCAGAATGCCATCCACGAAGTAGGTCGGGTCCTCGTGGGTCGTGGGCCGGATGGTCTCCACGCACCCGCCCTGGTCCACCGCCACGTCCACGATCACCGAGCCGGGCTTCATCCGCTTGAGGTCGGCGCGCTTGACCAGGTGGGGCGCCTTGGCGCCGGGCAGGAGGACCGCCCCCACCACGAGGTCGGCCGTGCTGATCTGCTCGAGGATGTTGTACCGATTGGAGTAGGCGGTGTCCACGTTGGCCGGCATCACGTCGTCGAGGTAGCGCAGTCGCTCGAGCGAGATGTCGAGGATCGTGACGTGGGCGCCGAGGCCCGCGGCCATCTTGGCGGCGTTGGTGCCCACCACGCCGCCGCCGATGATCACCACCCGGCCCGGGGCCACTCCCGGCACGCCGCCCAGGAGGATGCCGCTGCCGCCGTGGTGCCGCTCGAGGTACTTCGCCCCCTCCTGCACCGCCATCCGCCCGGCCACCTCCGACATCGGGGTGAGGAGCGGCAGCTCGCCCGAGGGGAGCTGCACGGTCTCGTACGCCACCGCGACGGCGCCGCTCTTGATCACGGCCCGGGTGAGCGCCTCGTCCGCGGCGAAGTGGAAGTAGGTGTAGATGAGCTGGCCCTTCCGCATCCGGGGCCACTCGATCGCGATCGGCTCCTTCACCTTGAAGATCATCTCCGCCTTCGCCCACACGTCGTCGGCGGTGGGCAGGATGGTGGCGCCCGCGGCCACGTAGGCCGAGTCGCCGAAGCCGCTGCCCTCCCCCGCGCCCCGCTCCACGTGCACGGTGTGCCCCGCCCCGACCAGCGCCTCGACGCCCGCCGGCACCAGGGCGACGCGGTTCTCGTTGGTCTTGATCTCCTTCGGAACGCCGATGATCATCGTGCAAGCCCCGGTGAGGGTGAGTGGTATCGTGTGTCGGGGAACGGGGAACAGGGAGCGGGGAACGGGTGACACGCCGGCAGCCGCACCCCGTTCCCCGTTCCCAGTTCCCCGTTCACCGTTCGGGCCCCAGCCTGAGCACCGTCTGCCGCTCGGGGGCGAAGAACTCCGCCGCCACGGCCGCCAGCGTGTCGGCGGGCACGGCCTCGATCTCCTGCAGCAGGTCGTCCACCGACCGCCAGGGCTCGCCGTGGAGGGCAAACGAGGCCAGCCGGTGCATCCGGCTCGCCGGGCTCTCCAGGGCCAGCACCAGCTGGCCCTGCAGTTGCCGCTTGGCGTCCAGCAGCTCCTCCGGGGCCAGCCCCTCCGCGGCGAGCCGGCCGAACTCCGCGAGGATCGCCGCCTCGGCCCGGTCGGCGGTGCCCGGCGCGGTGCCGACATAGACCCCGAGTTGCCCGGCCGAGACGTAGAACTGCTGCCAGGCGTACACCGAGTAGGCCAGGCCCAGCTCCTCCCGGATGCGCTGGAAGAGCCGGCTGGACATCCCGCCCCCGAAGGCGTTCACCAGGAGCGAGAGCGCGAGCCGGCGGGGATCGCGGTGCGGGAAGGTATCGGTGCCGATCACGAGGTGGGCCTGCTGCCCGTCCCGCACCTCGTGGTGCCGGAGCCCGCGGTGCGCGGGGGCGGGGGCGGCGGGCGGGAGGGGGTCACCGGCGGGACCGTCCAACCAGCCCTCGGCGGCCAGCGCCTCGAGCAGGCGGTCGTGCTCCAGCGCGCCGGCAGCCGCAATCACGCAGTTGCCCGGGTAGTACCCGCGCGCGTGGGCGGCGCGGAGCTCCGCGGAACCGAG
>JAICEH010000059.1 GCA_025924275.1 Gemmatimonadales bacterium
GGCCCCCCCCCCCCCCCCACCCCGCTGTCATTTCGGCAAGCCCGGGCTGGCACGCCGGATGCCTTTCCGGACCCCGGACGCCCGGCGCCGGTGCCGGGTGACCGGACCCGACGGCCCCCCTGGGCCGCACATCGCCAAGGAGGAGTCCCGATGTACCTCACCACTCGCCGGCCCGGCCTGATCGGGCCCGACTTCATCGGCCTGCGCCGCCTGAACCGCGTCCTCGACGAGACCCTGGGCACGCTGCCCTGGGGCGACGAGAACGGGGCCATCACCTCCGCCTGGCTGCCGCCGGTGGACATCCTCGAGGACCCGGAGGGCCTCCGGCTGGTGGCCGAGCTCCCCGGCGTGCGTCCGGAGGACGTGAAGCTCTCGATCGAGAACCGGGTGCTCACCCTCCGCGGGGAGAAGCGCCAGGAGGCGGAGGAGAAGACCGAGCGGGTGCACCGCTACGAGCGGAGCTACGGCGCCTTCGAGCGGACCTTCGCCCTGCCCACCACGGTGGACGCGGACCGGATCGAGGCCCGCTTCGACAGCGGCCTGCTGACGGTGCGGCTGCCGAAGGCGGAGACGGCCAAGCCGCGGGAGATCGAGGTGCGGGTCGGCTGACGCCGGCTACTCCACCACGTACGCCTCCATCGCGTAGTACTCCGCGAGGCCGAGACGGTCCACCGTCTCGGCCGTTTCCTTGTTCCGCGTCTCGACCCGCTGCCAGAACTCGCGGTCGTCGAGGCCGGGAAAGGGCGCGGAGTCCTTCTGCGACTGGTGCTTGAAGATCGCCTGGATCTTGAGGGCCAGCTCCTCCTGGGCCAGCGGGACCAGCCAGGTGGCCTCGGTGACCGGCCACTCCTGCCAGGCGCCGCGGTAGAGCCAGACCTCGGGCCGGGGCCCCCCGGTTTCCGCCAGGGCCCGGTCGATGGCCTCCTTGCACATCCGATGGGTGCCGTGCGGGTCGGAGAGGTCGCCCGCCACGAAGATCAGGTCGGGGCGGACCTCCTCGAGCAGGGCGCGCACGATCGCCACGTCGGCGGGTCCTACGGGGTCCTTCCGCACCTCTCCGGTCCGGTAGAAGGGGAGGTCGAGGAACCGCGCGGCGCTCCGCGGGAGCCCCAGCGTGCCGATGCCGCTCACGGCCTCGGCCTCGCGGATCAGCCGCTTGAGGTCGAGCACCTCGGGCGGGTCGGCGTCTCCCGGCCGCTTCGCGGCGAGGGCCGCGCGCACCCGCGCCTCGAGCGCCTCGGCCCCGGCCGCGGCGAGGCCCCGCTCGCGGGCGAGGCGTCCGAGCCAGTCGAGGTACCGGAGGACGTCGTGGTCGAAGACGGCGATGTTGCCGCTCGTCATGTAGGCCACGACGATCTCGTTCCGGTTGAGGACCAGCTTCCGCAGGATCCCGCCCATCGAGATCACGTCGTCGTCGGGATGGGGCGAGAAGCAGATGACCCGCCGGCCCTGGGGCAGCTTCGAGCGACCCCGGATGCGGGCGCCGAGCGCGTTGAAGACGAACCCGTTCACCTCGCCGGGCGCGCCCCACTTCGCCACGAGCGACGAGAGCGAGTGCTCCACGTAGTCCCGCATCGTGAGCTTGAGGATGGCCCGTCCGGCCTGCCCGGAGAGCCAGGCCACCGCCCGCACCGCCAGCGGCTCGGTCCACTCGACCTCGTCCACCAGCCAGGGCGTGGCCACGCGGGTGAGCCCGGCGGCGGCCGCCGGGTCGAGGTAGAACGTGGCCGCCGGGTGGCGCTGCAGGAAGGTGGCGGCCACGGCGGTGTCCACCTCGCCCTCCACCGCGCGCCGAACGATCTCCGCCTTGTGCTCCCCGGTGGCGAGGATGGCGATCTCCCGGGCCTCGAGGATGGTGGCAACACCCATCGTGAGCGCCTCGCGGGGCACGTTGGCCTCCCCGAAGAAGTCCGCCGCCGCGTCCCGCCGGGTGACGGTGTCGAGGGTGATGAGGCGGGTCCGGCTCGCCGCGCCCGACCCGGGCTCGTTGAACCCGATGTGGCCGGTCTTCCCGATGCCGAGGAGCTGCAGGTCGATCCCGCCCGCCGCGCGGATCGCCGCCTCGTAGGCCTCGGCGTGGGCCGCGAGGGCGTCGCGGGGCAGGGTGCCGTCCGGCAGGTGGACGTGGGCGGGGTCGAGGTCCACCAGGCCGAAGAGGTGCTCCTGCATGAACCGGCGGTAGGCATGCGGACTGGCCGGGTCCATCGGCCAGTACTCGTCGAGGTTGAAGGTGACGACGTGGCGGAAGGAGAGCCCCTCCTCGCGGTGGAGGCGCACCAGCTCGCGGTAGACGCCGACCGGCGTGGCGCCGGTGGCCAGCCCGAGCACCGCGCGCCCCCCCCGGGCGCGGATCACGTCGGCGATCCGCCGCGCCACCGCGCGGGCCAGTTCGGCGTGGCCGGCGTGGATCGTGGTGCGGATCCGCTCGAGCCGCGTGGCGTCGCTCACCGGGCTACTCGCGCACCAGCCCGGTCTCGAGCGCGAACTTGGTCAGGCCGGCCACGGTGCGGATCCGGAGCTTCCGCATCAGGCTCTCCCGGTGGGTCTCCACCGTGCGGTGGCTGATGCCGAGTGCCGCGCCGATCTCCTTGTTCGTCCGGCCCTGCGCGATGCCGGCCAGCACCTCGCGCTCGCGGCCGGTGAGCAGGTCGGCGGCCGACTTCTGCTGGTCCCGCTCCAGGTCGCCGCGGACCGCGGCGGAGAGCTTGCGCGCCACCGGCGGGCTGTAGTACGCCTCGCCCCGGTGCACCGCGCGCACCGCCTGGCGGAGCTCCTGCGCAGCGGTGTCCTTCAGGATGTAGCCGAACGCGCCGGCCCGGACGCTCTCGACCACGTACTCCGCGTCGTCGTACATCGAGAGGATCAGCACGCGGCACTCCGGCTCCGCCTCCCGCAGCCGCGCCGCGGCCTGGAGGCCGGTCTCGCCCGGCATCGAGATGTCGAACACCGCCACGTCGGGATGGTGCTCCGCCGCCAGCGCCCGGGCGGTGGCGCCATCGGGTGCCTCGGCCACCACCTCGAACCCGGGCTCCCGCTCGAGCACCCGGCGGATGCCCTCGCGCACCACGGCGTGGTCGTCGGCCACGAGCACCCGGATGGGGGCCTCGGTCATCGCATCGTTCATGGGGTCACTCCCGTCGTGACGGGCAGGCTGATCTCCAGGCGCGAGCCGCCGGGGATCCCGGGGGCGAAGCGCACGGTGCCACCCAGCGCGCCGATCCGCTCCCGCATCCCGGCCAGGCCGAGGTGGCCGAGCCGCTCGAACCGGTCGAAGTTCGCCCCGGGAGGCGGCCCGACGCCATCGTCGGCCACCGCGAGCCGGAGCGCGCCGTCCTCCGTCCCCACCTCCACGGCGATGCGCCGGGCCCCCGCGTGCCGGGCCACGTTGGCGAGCGCCTCCTGCAGCGCGCGGAACACGGCCAGCTCCGCCTCCTTGCTGAGCGGCGGGAGCACCGCCGGGGCGTCCAGCCCGACCTCGAGCCCGCTCCGCTCCTTGAACTCGGCCACCAGCGACCGGAGCGCGGGGAGGAGGCCGAGGTCGTCGAGCAGGGAGGGCCGCAGGTTCACCGTCACCCGCCGCACGGCGCGGATGCCCGAATCCACCAGCGAGAGGACGTGGTCGAGGCGGGGGACGTCGTCGGGCGGCACGGTCTCCCGCAGCACGCCGAGCTCCATCTTCACGGCGGAGAACACCTGGGCCGTCTCGTCGTGCAGTTCGCGCGAGAGCCGGCGGCGTTCCTCCTCGTGCTGCCGGACCATCATCGCGGAGAGCCGGCCCAGCTCCCCGGTGCGCGCCTCGAGCCGGCGGTAGAGCTCGGCGTTGGCGAGCGCCGCGCCGGCGTGGTGGCCGAGGGTCACCAGGAACTCCTCGTCCAGCGCGGTGAAGGGATCGCGGGCGTCGCCCACGATGAGGAGCGCGCCGGTCACCTGCCGGTCGAGAAAGACCGGCAGGATGGCGGTGTACCCGGGGGCGCCGGGTGCCACCGGGGCGAGGTCGTCGAGCACCTGCGGCTTGCCGGTGGCGAGGGCGGAGGCGAGGGCGTCGGCCCGCGGGCCGCCTTCGGCGGGGTCCCGCCCCAGGCACGCGCCGGCCCCGCGCACGAAGGTGCGCCGCCCGGCGGCGTCGACCCGGTAGAGCGCGCTCCCGGTCACGGCCGGGAGCGAGAGCGGCTTGGCCAGGAGGGCGTCGAGCATCGCCACGTCGTCGCCGCCCCGCTGCAGCTCGCCCGAGAGGGCGGCGAGCGCGTTCAGGCCGCGCTGCAGGTCGTCCATCAGGAGGAGCAGGATGCCGAGGCCGACGGCGAGGAGGAAGCAGACGTCGAGGTAGTAGCCCCACGGGCTCCACGCGCCCCGCGCGCGCAGGAACGGATAGTCCAGGTGGTGCAGCCCCCAGAGCAGGAGCGCCCCGGCCAGGACGGCGGCGCCCGCCCCGCCCACCCGGAGATAGTGGCGCAGGAAGACCCAGCCGGCCCAGAGCGTGGCGGCGCTCAGGAACACCACCGCGGGCAGCGCCGCCCACAGGAAGTGCTCGAGCCGGTAGATCGCCACGTAGGACCAGGCCGGCGGGAAGAGCGCCAGCGCCAGGACCGCGCGGCGCCACCGGGTCTGGCCGGAGAACACGCAGGCGGCCCAGAGCACCGCCAGCGCGGTCCACCCGGTGAAGACCTGGTGCCAGTACAGCCAGTTCCAGTTCCGGGTGAGGAGGAAGCTGATGATGATGCCGAGGCGGACGACGTAGCAGGCCCACGCGAGGGCCATCCACCCGAGCCAGGCCTTGCGGTACCGGAGGAAGAGGCCGGTCGACAGGAGCGCCAGGGTGAGCGCCACCGCCGTCTGCAGCACGGCGGCGGCGAACTCGGCGTTGCCGATCGGCGGCAGGTCCACCCCCATATGCCGGGAATGAACCCGGCCGGGAGCGGCGCCGCAATGCCGTCGGGGTCCGCCTCGCATCGCGTGGGCACCCCGGTAGATTGCCGCCGATGCAGGACTTCACGGGGAGGTTCGAGGCGCTGGTGACGCTCGCCCGTTCGGCCACCGGCGACGAGGCGGCGCTGCTCGCGCTCGCCGCGGCCGCGGCGGGAGCGGTGCGCGGTGCGCCGGCGGTGCTGGAGGCGGGCTTCGAGCTGGGTGCGGCGGCGGCGGAGGAGGGGATGCTCAAGCGCCGCCTGCTCGCCCGGTCGGTGGACCGCGTCGTGGTGGCCGAGGGCGCCCCGGCCGCGGAGCTGCTGGCACTCGCCCGGGCGCTCGCGGCCGACGCCGGCGCCCTGCCGAGCACCGCCGCCGTGGCGGTGGGCCTGGTGGAAGTGGTCCGCCCGGGGAGCGGCCTCCCGGCGGCCGCGCCCGCACGGGAGCCCAGCGAGGGCATCCAGCTCCTCGGCGAGCAGGAGCTCCTGCCCCGGAGGGCACGGCCCCGGACCGGCCTGGGCCGCGAGATGGAGGCCCTGGCGCGCGCGGTGGAGGCGGCGGCGCGCCGGCGGCAGTGGCTGGAAGCGCTCCACGCCGCGCAGGCGCTCGTGCGGCTGGAGCACCGCTTCCCCGAGGTCGAGCGCCGCACCTTCGTCCTCGAGGTGCGGCGCGTTCTGGTCCGGCCGATCCTCGAGGGGATCATCGAGCTCGCGCTGCGTATCCCGGAGGAGCAGGACCGCGCCGCCGAGGTGCTCCGGTGGCTCGGTGCGCCCGGCGCCGACGTGATGGTGGACCACCTGAAGGGCCTGGAGCAGGCGGCCCCCGGCCGCTTCCTCCACGACGCGCTGGTGGCCATGCCGTCGGCGGTGCCGCTGCTCGTCCCGCTGCTGGATGGCGATTCGCCAGTGGCCGCGAGGCAGGCGGCACTGCTCCTCGGCCGCCTGCGGTCGCCGGCCGCCCTCCCGGGCCTGGTCCGGCTGGCCGCCCATTCCGACCCGCGGCCCCGGCTCGCGGCACTCGACGCGCTGGCCGGGTTCAGCGAGCGCCAGGCCGCGGAGGCCCTGCACCGGGCCCTGGGGCACGCCCACGCCGAGACGCGTGCCCGGGCGGCGGCGGCACTGGGCCGCCGGGGGCCGCCCGCCGCCATGCCGCTCCTGGCGGTGCTGGAGCGGGAGGGGGACCCGGCAGCGCGGCGCGCCCTCCTGGCCGCCGTGGCGGGGACCGATGCCCCGCAGGTCGGCGAGGCGCTCGCGGCCCTGGTGCTCCGGCGGCGTACGATCCTGCACCGGGACGCGTGGCCGGATGCCGAGCGCCTGTCGGCGGTGGCGGCGCTGGGGGAGGTGCGGACCGAGGCTGCCCGGCAGGCGCTCGAGCGGATTGCGAGGGAGGGGGAGGGAGAGGTGGCGGCGGCGGCCCGGAGGGCCGCCGCCGGGGAGCGGGGAGCGGGGAGCGGTAGGGGTGGGGAGCGGGGGTCCCGCTCCCCGTTCCCCGGTCCCCGCTCCCCGTCAACCGCTACTTCTTCTCCAGCACAAACCCATCCACGTGCACGTCGAGGTTGTGGTTGATGCGGAGCCCCGCCTGGCCGCCGGTGGCGACGTCGGCCGCGGCGGCGGAGTGCACCTCGGTGCCGTTCACCAGGAAGCGGACGCGGTCGCCGACCTGCTCCACGCGCAGGGCGTTGGTGGCCTTCCCCGCTGCGTCGGCCTTCACCACCGCGGGGTGCTCGATCCAGCCGGTGGTCACGTTGGCCGTGGTGGCGCCGGTGCGCGTCTTGATGAGGAACTTCCCGTCCTGCCGGACGAGGAAGTAGGTATAGCCCTGCTCCGGGGACTGGAGCGCCTTCCCCCCGACGAAGAGCCCGTAGGCCTCGGGATGCTCGGGCGCCCTGGTCTGGGTGAAGGTGGCCGCCACGGCGAAGTCGCCCTGGGCCTGGTCGCCCGGGCGCCAGAGGATCACCGCCGGCCCGGTGGTGGCGTGCACGCCGCCGCCCATCGTGGCGAACTTCACGCCCTCGAGCGGGGCATCCTTGTCGGTGCGGGCCTGCCACCCGGCGGGCAGCTGGCCGGAGCCGGCCTGCTGGGCGGCGGCGGGCAGCGCGGCGAGCAGCGCCAGCGTGGCGAGGGTGAGGGTGCGCATCGTGGAGTGCCTCCCGGTGGGCTGGATTGGGTTCGGGTCTGGACCCCGAAGATGGGGCCTCTCGTCGCGCGGAACCTATGACCGGGCTCACAGGGGCGCCATCGGCGGCCCGGAGTTGCCCGCCCCGGCGGGCGGCGGTAGACTACCGCCCATGACGCTCCTCACCACGCTCCTCGCCGCCATCGGGGCGGGCCTCATCCTGTCGGCGCTCACCTTCGTGACGCTGCTGATCGGGGTGCTCATCACGTCGATGGTGGCCCTGTTCGCGGGCCCGCTCGTGGACCGGCTGCTGGGCGAGGAGCCGACCCGCTCCGGCGGCTGACCGTCAGGCTTTCGGCGTTCCGTCGCCCTCCGCCTCCGGCGTCGTCGCCAGGCGGAGGGCGCCGTCGTAGTGGACCCTGAGACTGGCCAGCCCGTCCCGCAGGCCCCGCACCCGCATCTGCAGCCCGCCGCCCCGGCGGGCCAGGGTGGCCATGATCCCCGCGGCCTCGGCCAGCCCGTGGAGCCCGAAGCCCTGGGCCTGCGCCTTGAGCTCGTCGAGCTGGCGGGCCATGCCCCGCACGGCCACCTCGTCCGCCTGCAGCACCGCCATCAGCTCGATGGTCTTCTTCACCCGCTCGAATCGGGGCGGGATGGTTTCCAGCCAGGCGATCTGGGCCAGCTGGCGGGAACTGAGCTTGACGGCCATCAGGGCTCCGGTCGTGCTTGATAGGAGGGAGCGGGAGGGGTAGACTCCCCACCCTTCGGTGAATCTTCACCCCGGGGCCCCCCGTAGGGAGGGCCCGGGTCGCGCCGGCCGGCGTGGCCCCCCACCGTGACGGGTCTGCCATGAAGCTATCCGACATCTCCATCCGGCGCCCGGTCTTCGCCTCGATGCTGAGCCTGGCGCTGGTGCTGTTCGGGGCGATTGCGGCGCAGCGGCTGTCGGTGCGCGAATACCCCGACATCGACCCCCCGATCATCTCGGTCTCGACCTTCCTCCCCGGCGCCAATCCGCGGGTGGTGGAGGCCACGGTCACCGACCTGCTGGAGGAGGAGCTCTCCACGGTCGAGGGGCTCCGCACGCTCAGCTCGAGCAGCACCGAGCAGTTCAGCAACATCATCCTGGAGTTCAACCTCGACCGGGACGTGGAGAGCGCCGCCCAGGACGTGCGGGAGAAGGTCGCCCGGGCCCGGGGCCGGCTGCCGCGCGAGGTGGAGGAGCCGGTCGTGGAGAAGCAGGACGCCGACGCCCAGCCGTTCTACTGGCTGGCGCTGAGCGGCGAGAACTACACCCTGCTCGAGCTGTCGGACGTCGCCGACCGGATCGTGAAGACCCGGCTCCAGACGATTCCCGGGGTCGGCCGCGCCCAGGTGTTCGGCGAGCGGCGCTACTCGATCCGCATCTGGCTCTCGCCCGAGCAGCTGGCGGCGCACCGGCTGGCGGTGCAGGACGTCGAGGCCGCCATCCGGAGCCGGAGCGTGGAGATCCCGGCCGGCCGGATCGAGTCCGAGCAGCGGGAGTTCACGATCCGCTCGCTCGGCGAGCTCAAGACGCCGGCCGAGTACACCGACCTCACGGTGGACAGCCGCGAGGGGCGGCTGGTCAAGCTGGGCGACGTCGCGCGGATCGAGCTGGCGCCGCGGGACGAGCGGAGCACGCTCCGGTACAACGGCACGGTGGCGGTGGCGGTGGGCGTGGTGCGACAGTCGAAGTCCAACATGGTCGAGGTGTCGGACGCGATCCAGGAGGAGCTCCCGCGCATCGCCGAAGCGCTGCCGCCGGGGGTCCACCTGGACACCGCGTTCGACGAGTCGGTCTTCGTCCGGCGTTCCATCGCGGAGACCATCGAGACCCTGCTCATCGCGGGCGTCCTGGTCACGGTCATCATCTTCGTCTTCCTGCGGAACCTCCGGGCGACGGTGGTGCCCGCGGTGGCGATCCCGGTGTCGATCATCTCCACCTTCGCGCTGATGCTGGCGCTGGGGTACTCGATCAACACCTTCACCCTCCTGGCGCTCATCCTGGCGATCGGGATCGTGGTGGACGACGCCATCATCGTGCTGGAGAATGCCTACCGGCACCAGGAGGAACTGAAGGAGGATCCCGAGACCGCGGCGATCGAGGGCACCCGCGAGATCGCCTTCGCCGTGATCGCCACCACGATCGCGCTGGTTGCGGTGTTCTCGCCCCTCGCCTTCCTCACCGGGGCCACGGGGCGGCTCTTCAACGAGTTCGGGATCACGCTGGCCGCGTCGGTGCTCATTTCCGGCTTCGTGGCGCTCACGCTGTCGCCGATGCTCTCGGCCAAGATCCTGCGCATCCCCGAGAGCCACGGCCCGGTCTTCCTGGCGTTCGAGGACACCTTCAACCGGGTGGCCACCCTCTACCGGCGGGCGCTGGCGCGGGCCGTGCGCCACCCGGCGATCGTGCTCGCCGGGGCGGCCGCGGCCCTGGTCGTCGCGGCGCTCACCTTCCGGGCGCTCGAGCGCGAGTTCCTCCCGGAGGAGGACCGGGGGTGGATGCTGATCATCACCATCGCGCCCGAGGGCTCGACCCTGGAGTACACCGACAGCTACCAGCGGCAGATCGAGGGGATCCTGGCGCGCACCGCCGACATCGATTCCTACTTCAGCATCGTGGGCTTCGGAGGCAACGTGGCGGGGGGGTTCGTCTTCAACCGGCTGGCCGACTGGGACGAGCGCGACCGCCCGGTCCGCGACATCATGAACGAGGTGCAGCCCCAGTTCTTCGGCCTGCCGGGCGTGTTCGCCTTCGCGCTCAACCCCTCGCCCATCGGCGGCTTCGGGAATCCCGTGCAGTTCGTGGTGCGGCACCCGGACTTCGACTCGCTGGTGGCGGGGCTGGACCGGCTCGCGGGGCGGGCGCGCGGGATCCCGGCGCGGGTGAACGTGGACCTCGACCTCAAGGTGAACAAGCCGGAGCTGACCGTCGCCTACCAGCGGGACCGGATGGAGGACCTCGGCGTGTCGGTCCAGGATGTCGGCGCCACGCTGGAGACGA
>JAICEH010000060.1 GCA_025924275.1 Gemmatimonadales bacterium
CATCGCGACGATAGTCCCCGGCACGGGGCTCCGCCAGCGCCGGGCCTTGCTCCGGCCCCCGCACCCCACCAACTTTCCCGCCCGCTGGAGTGGTGGCCGAGCGGCTGAAGGCGGCGGTTTGCTAAACCGTTATAGGGGTCTAAAGCCCCTATCGGGGGTTCGAATCCCCCCCACTCCGTGTTCGGGGAGCGGGGAGCAGGGACCGGGGAACGGGCCGCACCGCCCTCCCGCTCCCCGTTCCCCGCTCCCCGTTCCCCTTGCTGGAGACACCTCCGCGTGACCACCGCCGCCCTCCCCCGCGTTCGCTTCGCCCCGTCACCCACCGGGTACCTCCACGTCGGCGGCGCGCGGACCGCGCTCTTCAACTGGCTCTTCGCGCGGAAGACCGGCGGCACGTTCATCCTCCGGATCGAGGACACCGACAAGGACCGGAGCACGGACGCCCACACGCAGGTGATCCTGGACGGCCTCGCCTGGATGGGCCTCGCCTGGGACGAGGGCCCGTACTTCCAGGGCGCGGAGGGGGCCCGGCACCGCGCCGACGCGGAGCGGCTCCTCGCCGCGGGGAAGGCCTATCGCTGCTTCTGCACCCCCGACACGCTCGACGCCCAGCGCCGGGCCGCCGAGGCGGCGAAGTCCGCCTTCCGCTACGACCGCCGCTGCCGCGGGCTCGCCGCCGGCGAGGTGGAACGGCGCCTGGCCGCGGGCGAGCCGGCGGTGATCCGCTTCCTGATGCCGGACGACGAGATCGCCTGGGAGGACGCCGTGCACGGCCGGATCAGCTTCCGGGGCACGGACCTCGACGACCTCGTCATCCTCCGGAGCGACGGATCGCCGATCTACAACCTCGCCGTCGTGTCGGACGACATCGCGATGCGCATCACGCACGTCATCCGCGGCGACGACCACATCTCCAACACGCCGAAGCAGGTGGCGCTCTACCGCGCCCTCGGGCACGCACCGCCCGTGTTCGCCCACGTGCCGATGATCCTCGGCGCCGACGGGAAGAAGCTGTCCAAGCGGCACGGGGCCACCGCGGTCGGCGATTACCAGGACCGGGGGATCCTCCCGGCCGCGATGCGCAACTTCCTGGCGCTGCTGGGCTGGTCGCCCGGCGGGGACCGCGAGATCATGGCCGAGGCGGAGATGATCGGGCTCTTCTCCCTGGAGGGGATCCAGAAGAAGCCGGCGGTCTTCGACACCGCCAAGCTCGAATGGATGAACGGCCAGTACCTCTCGATGCTCTCCGCCGGCGAGCTGCTCGCGCCGGTGCGGCGGGAGCTGGATCGCCTCGGGGTGGACTCCGGCAGCCGCGACCTCGGGCCGCTGATCGAGGCCACGAAGGCGCGGGCACGAACCATCACCCACATCGCCGAGCAGGTCGCGGTGCGGCTCGACGCGGGGCGCGTGACCCGCGACGAGAAGGGCGAGGCGCTGGTGCGGAAGCTGGGCGAGGCCTACGCCGCCAACCTCGGCCTGGCGGCCCGGGAACTCGCCGGCGTGCCGCCCGCGGAATGGACCCCCGACCGGTTGATCGAGGTGCTCAAGGCGGCCGCGGAGCAGGCCGGACTCAAGCTCGGCGACCTGCTCCAGCCGGTGCGCGTGGCCCTCACCGGCGGCACGGTGAGCGAGCCGGTGAACGAACTGCTGCACGTGGTAGGACGGGACGCGAGCCTCGCGCGGCTCCACGCGGCGGCCCGCCTCGCGTGACCCGCGCGCCCCGGCGGGCGGGCATCCTCCTGCTCGCCCTGGCGGCGGCGTGCGCCCCGGCCCGGCCGCCCGCCGAGCCGGTTCCCCGGGCGGAGCCCGTCCCGCCGGACACCGTGGCGCTCCGGCCGGTCTCCCCCGACACCGCCCCCCGGGCGCCGGTGCGCGCGGCCCTGCCGGTTCGCCTGGCCCTCACCGGCGACATCAACCTCGGCACCATCACGCTCTCCGACGGCCTTCCGCCCGACGACGGCCGCGGCCTCCTCGGCGCGGTGGATTCCCTCCTCACGGGAGAGCTGGTGATCGGAAACTTCGAGGGGGCGCTGGCGGACAGCGGCGCGCCGGAGAAGTGCGACCGGATGGCGCAGGAGGCCGAGCGGCGCGCCCGTCGGCAGGGGCGGCGCTGGACCCGGGCCGACCGCGAGGCGATGCGCTGCTACGCCTTCGCCACGCCGACCCGGCTTGCGCCGCGCCTGCCCGAGGCCGGGTTCACCCACCTCAACCTCGCGAACAACCACGCCAACGACATGGGCCCGGCGGGCCGGGCCCTCACCGAGCGCGTGTTCGACTCCCTCGGGGTGCGGACCTACGGGCCGCTCGGGCGGATCACCGTGGATACGGTCCGGCGGGGCGACAGCCTGACCGTGGTGGGCCTGATCGGCTTCACCACCTACCCGTACGCCTACGACCTCCTCGACCTCGAGCGCACCCGCGCCGTGGTGGATTCGCTGCGGCACCTCGTGGACGTGCTGGTGGTCACCTTCCACGGAGGTGGCGAGGGCGCGGGCGCCGGGACGACGCCCGACGCGATGGAGTACCTCGGGCGCGAGCCCCGGGGAGACCTGCGCCGCTGGGCCCGGGTGGCGGTGGAGGCGGGGGCCGACGCGGTCGTGGGCCACGGCCCGCACGTGCTGCGGGGAGTGGAATTCCACCGGGGCCGGCCGATTGCGTATTCCCTGGGGAACTTCCTGACCTACCGGGGATTCAGCCTGGCACCGCCACTCCATCTCACCGCGGTGCTGCAGCTCGAACTCGCCGGCGACGGCCGCTTCCTGCGGGGCCGGCTGGTGCCGCTCATCCAGCAGCCCCGCCGGGGACCCGTGCCCGACAGCTCCGGCGCGGCGCTGGCCTTCGTGGCCGCGAGGACGGCGGAGGACTTTCCCGAGACGGGGGCGGCATTCCAGCCGGATGGGACGTTCGGGGAACGGGGACCGGGGAACGGGGACCGGTAACGGCCGAGGAGGGTGGGGCGGCGGGTCCCGCTCCCCGCTCCCCGTTCCCCGCTCCCCTCAGATCACGCCTGCCACTCCCCCTTCCCGACCCAGACCCGTGACAGCATCTCGTCCAGCGCGCCGCCTTCCACGAAGCGCGAGAGGGCGGTGGCCGTGGAGAGCGCGTCGAGGCCCCAGAGCGCCGCGCGCTTGGGCGTGCCGTCCAGGTCGGCCTGGACGAACGATTCCTCGCCCTGGTGCCACAGGATGGGGAGGCGCGGCACCAGGCTCCCGGTGACGCCGTTGGCCCCGGGGCCGCCGATCGCGATCGTCGGGTGCCCGTGCAGCTGCGGATGGTCGAGGAACCAGGCGTCGTCCACCACGACCGCGCGGCGGTGCGGTACCCCGCCGCCGCGCCGGTCGATCTCTCCCTGCAGCCGCAGCGCCAGCGGGCGGTCCTTGCTCCCCGCCGACAGCCCCGCACCTACCACCACGACCACGGTCGCGTCGCTCCGGAACATCGTCACGGGACCGGCCCCGCGGCCGAGTCCGGCGCCTGCCGTTGCGCCTCGCGCAGCCGGCGCTCGCGCTCCTTCCGCTCCCGGATCTCCCGCACGTACCGCTTGAACTCGGCGGTGTTGTCGGCCCGGGCCGCCGCCTGGTAGATGTCGCGCCGGATGTCCATCAGGTGCTCGTAGGCCTTGTTCTGGTCGTAGTTGCCGGCCGCGGGGAGCGGGAGCAGGGCCAGCAGGACCGAGGGGATCTTGATGCCCGCGATGTAGATGAACCGCTCGTCGAGCCCGAACTTCCGCCCCCCCAGCTCGGTGGTCCAGGAGGGAAGCGCCACCCCGTCAGCCCCCGGCTCGCGTGCCACCGAGTCGAGGTAGGCCTGCACGGTGGCCGTGACGAGACTGTCGGCCAGTTCCTCGTTGCTGCGGTGGATCCGCCGCGCCAGCTCCTGCGGGGTCGCCGGAAGCGGCCGCACCCAGAGCTGGCCGCTGGCCAGCGCCGGGGGCAGCCGCCCCGCGCCGCGCGCGGCAGCCGCCGATTCCGCCGCCGTTCTCCGGAGCGCGGGACCCCGCTCCGCGATGGCTGGCGGCTCACCGCGCACGACTGCGTCGCGCGGGGCCCCGCCAGCGGGCTCCGGCAGCGGGCGGAGCTCCCGCAGCGCCCGGCCGGCTCCCCGGGGACCGGGCTGGAAGGGCACCGCCTCGGCGCGCACCGACCCCTCCGGCTGGGGCAGCAGGAGTACCCGTTCGACCGCGCCTCGGTCCGCGAAGGTGCGTGCCCCGGCCCCGATCAGGCCGGCGAGCGCGAGGTGCGCGAGGACGCTCGCGCCGAGCGCCAGCCCCCGTCCGCGGGGGTCCCGCCGGCCGGCGGTGAGGCGGAACTCAGGCGCGGGCCGCAACCGGCTCGTCGCGTGCCGCCTCGAGCGCCTTGCCCAGCCGCGCGATCGCCTCGCGGAGGCGGTCCACGGGCACCGTCAGGGCGATGCGGTAGTAGCCCTCGCCGGCCGGCCCGAACGCGCTCCCCGGGAGGACCAGCGCACCGAAGCGCTCCAGGGCGATCTTCGCGAAGTGGGCCGAGGCGACGCCCTCCGGCAGCGGCACCCAGAGGTACATCGCGGCCTTGGGCGGGGCGAGCGTCACGCCCTGCTCGGCCAGGGCGGCGATCGCGGCGTCGCGCCGCCGCTGGAGCTCGACCCGGATCGGCTCGACGATCTCGTCGGCGTGCTCCAGCACCGCGGCCCCCGCCTTCTGCAGGGCGAGGAAGGGCCCGGTGTCCACGTACGACTTGACCGTCTGGAGCGCGCCCACCAGCTCCTTCCGGCCCACCACGAAGCCCAGCCGCCAGCCGGTCATGGAGTAGCTCTTCGACAGGGAGAAGAACTCCAGCGCCACCTCGCGCGCGCCCTCCACGTCGAAGATGCTCGGGGCCTGGTAGCCGTCGTAGGTGAGGTCGCAGTAGGCGTTGTCGTAGGCCAGCAGGATGTCGTGCCGCCGGCACGTCGCGACGGTGCGCTCGAGGTAGGCCTGGTCCGCCACCGCGGCGGTCGGGTTGTTGGGATAGTTGAGGTAGGCGAGCCGCGTCCGCCCCAGCAGGTCGGCAGGCAGGCGGTCGAGGTGCACCAGGAAGTCGTCCTCGCGGCGGAGCGGCAGGATGTGCGGCGTGCCGCCCGAGAGCAGCGCCCCGCCGATGTAGGCCTGGTAGCCCGGCTCCGGTACCAGGACCACGTCGCCCGGGTTCACCAGGGCGGCCGGGAGGTGCGACAGCCCCTCCTTCGAGCCGATCAGCGGGAGGGTCTCCGCCACCGGGTCGAAGCGGTGCCCGTAACGCCGCTCCAGCCACGCCACGCAGGCCCGGCGATAGGCCGGCAGCCCCTGCTGGAACCCGTACTTGCTGAGGGAGGGGTCGGCGAGGCCATCGCGCAGGGTCTCGACCGCGATCGCCGGCGGGGGCGCGTCGTTGTCGCCCGCGCCGACGTCGATGACGTCCATCCCCTCGTCGATGAGGCGCCGCTTGATGGCGGGCAGGTGGGCGAGCGGGTAGCCCGGCAGGGCGCGCAGGCGCTGGCTGAACTCGATCATCGGCTGCACCTCCAACGGATCCACGGCGGGCCGGCGGGCCCGCCCACCCCTCAAACCTAGCAGGACCGCGCCCCCCGCGGACGGGCCCGCCCGGGCCACGTCAGGGCGCGGCGCCGATCCCGTGCCGCGCGAAGAAGTCCTCGACTCGGAGCCGCACCTGGCGCCAGGGACCCTCGGCCCGCTCCGCCGGGGGCAGCCCCGCCAGGATCGCCGCCCCGTAGCGCTTGGTGAGCACCCGCCGGTCGAGCAGCAGCACTACGCCGGCGTCGCCGGTGGAGCGGATGAGGCGGCCGAACCCCTGCTTGAGCTTGAGCGCCGCGTGCGGGAGGAGGTAGCGGAAGAAGCCGTCCTCGCCTTCCTCCGCGAGTCGCTCGAGCCGGGCCTGCGTGAGCGGCTCCGTGGGCACCTTGAAGGGGAGCTTGGTGAGCACCAGCGCCCGGAGTGCCCGCCCGGGCACGTCCACGCCCTCCCAGAACGAATCGGTCCCGAGCAGGACTGCGTTGCCGGCCTCACGGAACCGCCGCAGCAGCTTCTCGCGCGGCGCCTCGCCCTGCACCAGGAGCGGCCAGCGCGCCCCGAGGACGGGGCGGAGCAGCGCGGCGACGCGGCGGAGCGCCGCGTGGCTGGTGAACAGCACGAACATCCCGCCGTCGGAGGCGTGGCAGACCTCGGCCGCGATCTGCGCGACCGCCGCGTCGTGCGCCGCCTCGTCCTCGCGCGGCTCCGGCACGTCGTCGGGAATGCCGAAGAGACACTGGTCCGGGTAGTCGAAGGGCGAGGGCAGCACCTCGCGCACCGTGACGCGGGACCCGCTGCCGGCCAGCCCGAGCCGGGACTCGAGGAAGTCGAACTCCCCCCCGGCGGCAAGCGTGGCGCTGGTGAGCAGCACCGTCTCCACCCGGTCGAACACCAGCTCCCGGAGGACGGGGGCCAGGTCGAGCGGCACCGCGGCCAGCGCCACGTGCGTCCCGCGCGGGCCCCGGCGCTCCAGCCAGCGGACGACCGGCGGGCCGCCGGCAGCCGGGCGCAGGGTCCGGTTGAGGCCGTCGCTCGCGGCCTCGAGCCGGCGCACGGCGCCCCGGAGCTCGAGCAGCAGCTGCCCGCGCCGGTCCGACCCGTCCGCCAGCTCGAGCCGCTCCGCGATGGTCTCCACGTGCTCCCGGAGCGAGCGGAAGGCGCCGAGCGCCCCGTCGAGGTCGGCCCCGAGACCCTCGGCCCACATCGCGTCCTCGGCGAACTCGTCAGCCAGCCGGAGGATCCCGCCGGGCGCCGCCTCCAGCCGGTCGTGGAGCCGGAGGAAGAGCGCCTCGGTGCGGCGGCGGGCATCGCCGAGGGCCGGGAAGAGCCGCTCCCGCAGCAGGTCGCCCGAGGCCCGGCTCAGCAGGTCCTGCCGCGCCGCGAGCTCGCGCTCGAGGGTGGGCAGGAGTCCCTTGCCCTTCCGCTCCAGCCGCCCGAGGGTGCGCTGGACGCCGCGGCTGGTGACGTGCACGCCGAGGTGCGTGGCGGCCACGTCCTCCAGGTGGTGGGCCTCGTCGAGCACCAGGCGCCGGTAGGGGGGCAGGACCGCGGCGTCCTGCCAGTTGTCGGCCTGCTGGCGCACCGCCAGGTCGGCGGCGAGGAGGTGGTGGTTCACCACCACCACGTCCGCTTCCGCCGCGGCGCGCCGGGCGCGGACCAGGAAGCAGCGCTCGAAGTGCGGGCAGGCGAGCCGCGGGCAGAGATCGGGCTCCGCGCTCACCTCGTCCCACACCTCGGGCGCGGGGGTGAACGGCAGGTCGCCGAGGGTCCCGTCCGCCGTGCGGCCGGCCCATTCGAGCAGCGACATCAGCTCGGCGTGCTTCTCCGGCTCGAGCAGGGACGCCTGGCCCTGGACCGCCGTCCCGAGCCGGGCGAGGCAGAGGTAGTTCCGCCACCCCTTGAGCAGGGCGAAGCTCGCGGGCGGGCTCCCCCCGAGGGCGTCGGCGAGGAGCGGGAGGTCCTTTGCGACGAGCTGGGCCTGGAGGTTGATGGTATTGGTGGAGACGATGGTCCGCTCGCCGTTCGCCCGGGCCCAGGCCAGCGCCGGCACGAGGTAGCCGAAGGACTTTCCCACCCCGGTGCCCGCCTCGAGCAGGAGCACGCCGCCGGTGTTGTACCCGTCGGCCACGTAGGCCGCGAAGTCGCGCTGGCTGGGCCGGTCCTCGAACCGGCCGAGGTGTCGCGCCACCGGGCCCCCCGGGCCGAGGACATCGGCCACGTCCAGCGCGTCGATCGCGGTCGCCGCGCGGACGCGCGGTACCTCGACCACCACGTACAGCTCGCGGGCGTCGTTGGAGACGATGCCGAACCCCACGCCCGCGTCGTGCAGCCGCGCGGCGACGTCCAGGTCGGCGCCCGAGGGCTCGAGGCCGCCGGAAGGATGGTTGTGGAGCAGCATCTGTCCCCGCTCCGCCACGCCGGGCAGGGCCAGGACCTGGTCGGGCGTGCCCCGGGCGACGGTCCGGGCGGCCGTGATCCGGCCGTCCGGCGCCACGTCGGCCACGAAGCAGACCTCGCGCCCGCCGGCCGCGCGGATCTCGCGGGCGATGGCCTCCTGGACCGGGCCGGGCAGCCGGGAATCGGACACGCTCAGGTCTTCAGTTCCTTCTTCTTCGCCGCGGGAAAGAGGACGTTGTTGAGGATGAGCCGGTAGCCCGGGGAGGACGGGTGGGTCGAGAGATCCGTCGGCGCGTCCCCGATGGCGTGCTGCGGATCCTCCGGGTCGTGCCCGCCGTAGAAGGTCCACGTGCCCTTCCCCCGGGTCCCGTGGACGTACTTGACCCACGGCGCGCCCGATTCCTCCGCGAGCACCGTGACCCCGGGCTGCAGCCGGTCCCGCCGGAACGAGGTGGTGAGCCCGTAGAAGTCCGGGATCACCTGGCGGTGGTTCTGCACCAGCATCGTCGGCACCGGGTCGATCTTCGCGGCGAAGCCGAACAGCTCGAAGGCGCCCAGCGGCTGGCGCCGCGCCGGCGCATTGACCTGGTGGCCGTCGATGTCGGAGAACTGGGCCACGGTCGGGCTGGGCTCGAGTTCCGCCCCGTGGAAGGCCAGCGCGCGCCCCCAGGCCAGGCGCGCGGAAGCGTCCGGGTCCATCGGGGTGCGGTCAGCGTAGCTGGCCGCGATGTCCACCCCCTCGCTCGCCAGGGCCAGGTCGAGCGTTTCGGTGGCGGTGCACATCGCGAAGAGGAACCCACCCTGCTCCACGTACCCGGCGAGCGCCCGGGCCACCGCCCGCTTGAGGGCCGGCACGTGCGGGAAGCCGTGCCGCCGCGCCGTCTCCTCGTTCCGCTGCACCATCTCCTGCAGCCACGGCGCGCCCGCGTACGTCAGGAAGAATTTCGAGAACTGGCCGGTGAAGTCCTCGTGGTGCAGGTGGAGCCAGTCGAACGAGGGGAGACGGCCCGCCAGCACCTCGTCGTCCCAGAGCTTCTCGTAGCGGATGCCGGCGTACTCCAGCGCCATCGTCACCGCGTCGTCCCACGGGGCCGCGTTCGGCGGCACGTACACCGCCATCTTCGGCGCCTTCTCCAGCGGAATCGCGTCCGCATTCGACTCCGCGATGGTGGCGCGGATGGCCGAGTCACCCGCGCCGTCCACCCGTTCGGCCGTCACCCCCGCGAGGGCGGCGTCGCGCTCGACCTCGGCCTCCGCCGGCAGGAGAAACGCGCCCCCCCGGTAGTTGAGCAGCCATTCGGCGCGGCCGCCGCGGTCGAGCACTCGCCACGCCACGCCATAGGCCTTGAGGTGCTGCGCCTGCGAGTCGTCCATCGGCACGAGGAGGCCGCCCGCGCGTCGCCAGAGCAGCGCGGGCATCGCACGCGGCAGTCCCGCGGCCACCGCGCCGGCCCGGAGGAACTCCCGCCGCCTCACGAGCGGGGCACCGCCCCGCGCGCCTCGTCGAGGAGGCGACGGGCCTGGGGCACGAGGGCGCTGGTCGGGTACTCGAGGATCAGCGCCTCGAGGTGGGGCACCGCCTCGGCGGGCCGCCCACGGGCGAGGGCCAGGCGCGCGAGTTCGAGCAGCGCCGCAGGAGCTGCGGGCGAGTCCTTCGCGGTCCGCGCCAGGCCGAGGAGCCGTTCGGCATCGGCGTCGCGGCCGCGGGCCACCTCCATCCGGCCGGCCAGCACCAGCAACCCCGCGCCGCCCCGGTCGAGGCCCAGCTCCCGCGCGGCGTCCTCGAGGCCGTCGACCGCGGCCGTGGTGTCGCCCCGCTCGGCGGCGAGGAGTGCGGATCCCAAGCCCGGCACCCGGTCCGCTTCGACCGGCGCGAGGAGCGCCAGGATCGCCACCCGCTCCGCGGCCGGCTCCCGCCCACCGGCGAACGGTCCCGCCGCCTGCAGGGCCGCGCGGGCGCCCGCCACGTCACCCCGGAAGAGTCGGAGCCGCCCGAGCAGCGCGAGGCCCTCCACCGAGCTGTCTGCAGCGGCGAGCCGGTCGGCGCGGTCCAGGTCGCCCCGCCGGGCC
>JAICEH010000061.1 GCA_025924275.1 Gemmatimonadales bacterium
TCGCCGACTCGGTCTACGAGGTTGGGGCCCGGGTGAAGACGACCTTCGACAGCGACCTGGCCTTCTTCAATTACCGCTTCGCGATCCTGGCGAAGGAACGCAGCCAGGTCGGGGCCGGCATCGGGCTGGGCGCGCTCTTCTTCGACTTCGGGATGGATCTCCTCGCCCACGCCGGCGGGGCCAGCGGGGAGGTGTCGGTCTCGAAGAGCGTAACCGTCCCGGTGGGGTCCATCGGCGCCTACGGCCGGTTCCTCTCCGGGGACCGCTGGCGCTTCGACGTGGAGCCCCGCGTGTTCTTTCTCGAGATAGACCGGTTCGACATCAACGTGGCCGAGCTGGGCGGCGCGGTGCACTACGGCATCTCCCGGAGGCTCGCCGTCGAGCTCGGGTATGCCTCGAGCTGGATCAAGGTGGAGGTGGCGCCGGAGCCCGTCGGCAACACGGACCGCATCGTCTCCGGCGAGATCAAGTACTCGCTCCAGAGTATCCGGCTCGGGCTCTCGTACGTGCTGTGACGCCAGCCGCCGCCCACCCTGCTCCCCTGCGGCTGATGAGTGATCTGGGGGCCGCCCCGCCCGCCCGGTGATCCGGACGCCCCCGGCCGTCGTGGTGGTGGTGGACGATGACCCCAGCGTCCGCCGGGGCGTGGCGCGGCTGCTCCGCACCGGCGGGTTCGAGGTGCAGGCCTTCGCCTCGGCCGAGGAGTTCCTCGCCACCCCCGGCCCGCCCAGCCCGGCCTGCTTCGTGCTCGACGTGCAGCTCCCCGGCCTGAGCGGCCTCGAGCTCTGCGAACGGGTCCGCCGGCAGGCCGGCGCGGTGCCGGTCGTCTTCATCACCGCCCACGAGGAGTACCTGGCCGAGGCGCCGCCCGACCTCTGCCACACCGTCTGGCTCCGCAAGCCCTTCGAGGCTCCGGCCCTCCTCACCGCCGTCCGGAGGGCCGCCGCTCCGCCCGCCCGCGCTTGAAACCCGGCCGGCCCGGGCTAGTTTCCCGGTACCCCTGGCTGGACGGTCGACATCGTGGCACGGTTGCGGCGGCACTGGATGGCGCTCGGCCTGGCAATCGGCACAATCGGCGCCGGCGGGCTCCAGCTCCCGGACGCCGGCGGCACCACTCCCCCCCTCTGGCGCGACCATCCCCTGCTGCTGGCCGGCATCGTCGGCCTGATCCTCCTCCAGATGGGGCTCATCGCCGGCCTCCTCTACCAGGGGCGCCGGCGGGCGCGGGCGCAGGGCGCGCTCGACCGCCAGCTCGCCTTCGAGACCCTGCTCTCCGAAGTCTCCCGGCGGCTCCTGACCGGCTCGGCCGAGGAGGCGTCCGGGCAGCTCCCGGCACTCTTCGGGATGGTGGGCGAGCACTTCGGGGTGGACCGGGTGGGGATCGTCCAGTGGCGTGACCAGACCGCCCGGCCGGGCAAGGTCGTGGCCTGGATCCGGCCCGGCGTCCCCGGCGGGGAGCCGGGGCGCATCGAGCTTCCCTGGCTTCACGCCGCGGCCCGGCGCCGCGAGATCCTCCGATGGGATTCCCTGGAGGGCCTCCCGGCCGGCGCCGAGGGCGACCTCGCCACCCTCCGGGCCCTCTCGACCAGGTCCCTGCTCGCCGTGCCGCTCGCCGTCACCCCGGACCGGGCCGCGATGCTCGGGATGACGACGCGCACCGGCGAGCGGGTCTGGACCGACCAGGACCTCGAAGGTCTCCGCGCCCTCGCCCGCGCCTTCGGCGGGCACGTCCTCCGGGAATGGGTGGAGGAGGAGGCCGCGCAATCGCACGCGCTGAATGCCGCGGTCGCCGAGGCCGTCGCCAGCGAAGTGGCGGTGGTGGACGCGGACGGCACGGTCTGGTGGATGGACGACGGGGCCGGGGAGCGGGTGACCCCGGAGTGGCTCTGGGAGCGGGCCGCGAACGGGACCGACATCCTGGCGGCCCTGGAGGAGATTTCAGCCACGGTGCCGGCCGCCGCGGGCCTGGGCCAGGTCCTCCGGGCCGCTCTGGCGGGCGGCGGCGGCACCCGGCACCACGAGTGCCGCCATCTTCGTGCGGGGCAGGAGCGCTGGTGCGAGGCCCACGTGCGCCCCCTCGACCGCTCCGAGGGCGGCATCGTGCTCGCCTTCAACGACGTGAGCGACCGGAAGCGGCTCGAGCTCGAGAGCCAGACACGGATGCACGAGCTCGCCCACGTGAACCGGGTGGCGTCCCTCGGGGAGCTCACCGCCTCGCTGGCCCACGAGCTCAACCAGCCCCTCACCGCCATCCTCTCCAACGCGCAAGCGGCCCGGCTGCTGCTCGACGCGGGGCCGGCCAACGATGACGAGGTGCGCGGCGCCCTCGACGACATCGTCCAGGACGACCGCCGGGCCGGCGAGATCATCCTCCGGATCCGGCGCCTCCTCCGGAAGGGCGCCATCGAGCCGGCGCCCGTGGACCTGAACGGGCTGGTCGGCGACGTGGCCCAACTCGCCGCCGCGACCGCCGGGAAGCGCCGGGTGGCGGTGGCCACCCGCCTGGCTCCCGACCTGCCGACCGTCACCGGTGACCCGGTGCAGCTCCAGCAGGTGCTGCTCAACCTCGTCATCAACGCCGTGGACGCCACCGCCCAGAGCGACGAGCCGCGGCTCGTCACGGTGAGCACCCGGAACGGCGGGCCGCTGGTCGAGGTGGAGGTACGCGACACCGGCCCCGGCATCCCGGCCGATCACCTGCCGCGCATCTTCAATTCCTTCTTCTCCACCAAGCCGGACGGCCTCGGGATGGGCCTGTCCATCAGCCGCCGCATCGTCGAGGCCCACGGCGGCCGGATCTGGGCCGAATCGCCCGGCCGGGGTGCCGTGTTCCGCGTGGCCCTCCCGCTGGGGACGCCCGGGGAGGCCCGGTGACGGCGGCGCCCGTGGTCCACCTGGTGGACGACGACCCGTCGGTGCGCCGCTCGCTCCGCCGCCTGCTCCGGGCCTCGGGTCACGCCGTCACCGACTACCCCACGGCCCTTGATTTCCTCGGCTGCCGCCCTGACGGGCCTGGCTGCGTCATCCTTGACCTCCGGATGCCCGACATCTCCGGCCTCGAGGTGCTCGGCGCGCTGCTCGCCGGCCCCGGGGTGCTCCGCGTGGTGGTCCTCTCGGGCCACGCCGACGTGGACGCGGCGGTGAGTGCCATGAAGCTGGGGGCGGTGGACCTGCTCGCCAAGCCGGTGGAGGATGCCCGGCTGCTGGACACCGTCGGGCGGGCCTGCCGCCTGAGCCTCGCGGCGTGGGACGAGCGGCAGCACCGCCGGGACCTGCACCGCCGGCACGCCTCGCTGACCCGCCGGGAGGCGGAAGTGGCTCGCCTGGTCTCCCGGGGATTGCTGAACAAGCAGATCGCGGGGGAACTCGGCACCGCCGTGAAGACCGTCAAGGCCCACCGCGGCAAGGTGATGCGGAAGCTCGGGGTCTCCTCCGTGGCGGACCTGGTCCGGCTGATGGACCGGGTCGAGGAGGTGTCGTCGGCCTGATCAGGCGGGGTGGGGCAGGGCGCGCAGTTCCTCGGACGCGTGGACCAGCTCGGCCAGGGATGCGACCCGCATCTTCCGCATCACCTGCGCGCGGTGGGCCTTCACCGTGCGCTCCGCCGTGCCCAGCTCGCCGGCGATGACCTTGTTGAGCTTCCCCGACACCACCAGCTCGAAGACCTGCCGCTCCCGCGGCGTGAGGCTCCGGTAGCAGGCCCAACGGTCCCGGAAGCGCTCCCGCACCGCCTGCGCCTCGACGCCGCGCGCCATCGCCTGGCCCACCGCCGCCAGGAGCGGCTCCCGCTCCACCGGCTTGGTGAGGAAGTCCACCGCGCCGGCCTTGATGGCCAGCACCGTGGCGGGGATGTCTCCCTGGCCCGACAGGAAGACCACCGGCATCGTCTCCCCGCTCTCGGCCAGCGAGCGCTGGACTTCGAGCCCGCTGGCGCCCGGCAGGCAGAGGTCGAGGACCGCGCAGCAGGGTGCCAGGTCCCGCGGCCGCGCCAGGAACTCGGCCGCCGATCCGTGCCCGCGCACCTCGTACCCGGCCCCGCGGAGCACCCGACCCACGGCGGTCCGCACCGACGGGTCGTCGTCCACCACGTGCACCACCGGGCGGGCCCCGTTGGGGGTCGGGATCATCGTCCGGTCACCCACCCTCGGCCTCGGTCCACCCGGGCCCCGGATCGTAGGCGGTGATCGAGTCCACGACGGTGGCGGTCTTCGGCCCGAGGTCGCGCTGGAACACGCGGCCGTCGTGGTTCACGAGGAAGGTCATCACCCCGGATTCGCCGTAGGTCGTCGGCCAGGCGACCAGGCCGAACCCCAGCGTGAGCTGGTCGCCGGTGAGGTAGTCGAGCGCCCCGCCCGGTGCGGCAGGCCCCTGAGCCGTGAGGATCCGGTAGCGGTAGCCGTGGTAGCCGCCCCCCGGCGGACCCTGGGCGTAGAGAGGTCCGAGCGGGCTCTCTCCCGCCGAATCCGTGGGCCAGATGAGGCCGTCGTGGTTCCCTGGCGTGCTCACCAGGCGGCGGGCGTACTCCAGCACGCCGTCGCCCGACCAGTCGCGCGTGGCGTATTCGCGCTGGGCGTCCACGTAGGCCAGTACCGCCTGGATCGCCGCCAGCTCGTTCCGGCCCACCCGCCGGGCCGCGATCTCCTCGGCGCCCGCGGCGAGGTCGAACCGCCATCCGCCCTTCCCGCGCACCAGCGGCACCGGCAGCGTCCACCCGCTGTCGCCCACCTCGAGGATCGCGCGCTCGCCGGTCCGGTTGATCCGGTGGCCGCGGTCGTAGGCGACGAGGAAGCTGTCGACCTCCTCGCGGCCCACTTCGTCCACCGGGGGCAGGTAGTTTCGCCAGTCGGCACCGAACAGTTCGGCGTACCGCGCGGTGTCGAGCTGGCGTGAGGCGCTCACGAACGCCTCCACCGCGCCCGCGGGCGTGGGGAACGCCGCGGTATTCTCGGCTGGCGCCGCGTCCTCGCCGCTGCAACCGCCGAGGAGGGCGGCGATCGCGATCACTGCGGCCGGCATCGAATGCCTGGGCATCGGGGCGGGCATCCTCATCGCCGGCCGCCGCCGCCCATCCGGCCGCCTCCGCCGGAGCTTCGCATCGAGGAGCGGCTGCTGTTGCCGCGGGCAGAGTGGCTCGCGGTGGCCCGCGGCTGGGACACGCCCGACATCGCGCTCCCGCGGCCGCCGCTCGAGCCACTGCCCACCCGGCTCCCCCCGCTGCTGATGCCCGCCCGGTCCATCGACTGCTGGGCCCGGGCGCGGTCCGCGGAGCGGGCGTCGGTGGGCCGCTGGGCGGCCCGGTCCGTAGCCCGGGCGTCGGTGGGCAGCTGGGAGGCGCGGTCCGCGGCCCGGGCGTCGGTGGGGAGTTGCCCGGCCCGGTCCCCAGCGCCCGCGACATCCCGCGTGCCAGACTGTTCCCGCCCGCGATAGTCCTGCCGCTGGCTCGCGCCGGCCCGATCCTTCCCGTACCGGTCACGGCTCGCCCCGTCGCGGTAGGGGGCACCCCCCCGGTGCTCCGGACGGTGATTCCAGTTGGCCTGGCCGCGGCCCCCGCCCGCGTTGATCCGGTTGTTCACGTTGATGTTGTTGTACCGGTTCACGTTGATGTACACGTTGCCGCCCCCGTGCCAGTGGCATCCGCCCCAGAACGAGTTGTACGCGGCGATCCTGATGCCCCAGGAGATGCCGACCGCAACGGCATACCCCGGGTAGTGGGCCGGATGGGGCGGGTAGTAGTAGGGCGGGTACGCCGGCCACCACCACGTCCCGTACACCACCGACGGGCTGTAGGCCGGGACGTAGACCACCTGGGGCTGTGCCGGCTCGATGATGATCGCCTGCTGGGTGTCCACCGAGACCTTCTGCTGCTCGTTGCTCTCCAGGTTGCCGGCGGCCTTGGCCGCCTTCCGGAGCTTCTGCACCGAGGCCATCACCTCGTCGGGCTGGGCCAGGAAGGCGTCGCCGATCCGCTGCACCCATTCCGGCTTGTCGCCCAGCATCGCCATCACCGAGGGGAACGCCACCAGCGACTGGACGCTGGGGTCCCAGGTCTTGCCCGCCACCATCTTGACCGCCGAGTCCCCGGAAGCCTTGGGATTCGCCTTGGACCAGGCGGCCGCCTCCTTCACCTCGCCGGGATAGGTGGTGGCCATCAGCAGCTGGGCCAGGAGCGCGTCCGGATAGAGCGCGATCGGGGCCAGCATCTGGTCCAGCTCTTCCGCCTTGAAGACCTTGTCGCTCGACGGCGTCCCGGCCGTCGATGCCTGTGCCGTCGGTGCCTGGCTGGCCGGCGCCAGGGCCGGGCTGGCGGCCACGGTCCACGCCACCGCCAGGCCCGCGAGCCTGATGGTCCTGTGCATCGTCGGCACTCTCCTCACGTGTCCGGGAACGGCCCGCCTGGCCGATGGACCCAATCGAGTGTCGGGCCCGGCGGCACGCGGCTCAATGAGACTTTGGTCCCGGAGGTCGTCTCCCCCGGGGCTTGACCGTCGGGGCCCATCGGACCAAGGTCCCATTGAGGCCTCCGGCGCCGGCCCCAGAATGACAGGATGCTCCCGACCGCCCTCGGGTTCCGCGGGTTACCAAACCCCTGAAAGGAGTTGCTCATGCGATCCTCCGTCCTGGCTGCCTTCCTGCTCCTCGGCACCGCCGCGGCGGTACCTGCTGTCGCCCAGGACCGGCCGGCCGACAACATGCAGGTGCTGGTGGAGAAAATCCGGGCCGACAAGAAGCTCCTCGTGGCCGAGAACATGGGCCTCACCGAGGCCGAGGCCAAGGCGTTCTGGCCCATCTACGAGGAGTACCAGAAGGGGTTGATGGAGCAGAACGGCCGCCTCGGGCAGCTCATCCAGCGCTACGCCGCGACCAAGGGGAATGTCTCCGACGCCGACGCCAACGCGATGATGGACGAGTACCTCTCCATCGAGAAGGCCCGGCTTGCCCAGCTCGAGACCTTCCGGCCCCGGTTCGCCAAGATCCTCCCGGCGCCCAAGGTCGCCCGCTACTTCCAGATCGAGACCAAGATCCGGTCCGCGATCCAGTACCAGCTGGCGGAGTCGATCCCGCTGATGTAAGACGGAGCGGCGGGAAGGCGGAACGCCGGGACGATCCTCACCCCGTCCTTCCGCCTTCCCGCCTTCCCGCCTTCCCGCCTTCCCGTCGTCCCGTCTACTTCCCCGCGTACTCCTCCGGCGTCATCGGCTTGTGGCCCACCGCCTGGTCGATCATCACCTCCCCGGTGGGGAAGGCGTCGCCGTCGGGCCAGAGGTGGAAGATGATGCCGTCGGTGGTGGCCACGAGGTCGGCCACCTTCTTGGCATCCTCCGCCGGCATGTCCAGCACCTGCACCCGGCCGGTGGCGATCTCCAGCGCGTGGTCGTGGAAGTTGGCGTTCCAGGTGGCGAGCGGGACCTTGGGGCGGGTGAGCGTCTTCGCCACGATGTATTCGACCCCCATCAGCATCGCGGTCGAGTCCCCGGTGTTGAACAGCTGGCAGACGATGATCGGATCCGGGGCCACCGGCTTGCACCAGTGGTGCACCGGAGCCGAGGCCTTCCCCCGGTAGACGTGCGGCGCGGTGACGTGGATCGAGTACCCGTCCGCCGCCGAGGCGGGGCGGGGAGCGGGCCCACCGGGCGCGGCGTCCCCGCGGGACAGCGCAAACGCCATGGCCGCCGCCGCCGCGGCCCCGAGCACCAGGATTCGCATCTTCTCCTCCTCGAGTTTCGCCGGTCTGTCCCGCTCCCCGCTCCCCCCTTACATCCCCGGCCACCTCCACCCGAACACGCCCCCCGTCACCAGTCCGTAGAGCAGCGCGTCGAACGTCGCCTTCCACACTGAGTTCCAGGGGATGCCCATCCAGATCCCCGAGGCCCACCCGCCCGCGGCGTACGCGAGGAACGCGGTGGTGCCGGTCACCCGGAACACCTGCAGGTACTCGGTGCCGGGCACCAGCGTGCGGCTCGCGAGGTACGCGCAGAAGACGGCGATCACCAGGTTGAGCACGAACCACTGGCCGAGATAGGGGCCCATGCTGAACGCTCCGGGCTTCCGGACCAGCATCAGTGCCACCGGTCCGCTGGCGTACTTCGCCTTGATCTCCGGCTTCTCCATGTCCTTCATGTCGGTGCAGTAGGGGATGGCGTACTGCCCGGGGGCGGGGTTCCCCTTGCGGATCGCCGTGGCCACCTCGTCCTCGTTGGACAGGCCGCGGTAGTCGGAGTTGTGGTACTTGAGCACCATGTGGACGATGGCGCTCGCGACGAACACGGCGACGGCGGCGAGGACGATCGGCAGCCACAACTGCATCAGGGACACCATCTAGGCCTCCGGAGGTGAGTGGGCTGGAACGGTCGAACCGCATTACAAGGCAGTCCGGGGCGCGGGTAGTCAAGGGGGGGATTGGCGGGGGGCTGCCGGGCAGCCGGCAGGGCGCCCCGGAGGAGGGGGTTGCTGATCCGCTGGAATCCGGCCTGGGGGGTGCCTAGGCGGTCGCCATCCCCCCCGCGACCCGCCGTCCTGACGTCCCGCCGTCCCGCCGTCCCGCCGTCCCGACGGCGCCTCCAGCCGCCGGCCTGCGGGAGGCCCGCACCATCCCCCCGAAGACCCGCGCGAGTCGCTCCACCTCGCCCCAGTCGGTGAACTCCCAGTCCCGGCTCGTGTCGGTGGGCCGGCCGGTGCGCCAGCTGATGAACTGCATCACCAGGCGGATGGGGAGCGAGTAGCGGGTGTAGGCCACCCGGCCCGGCACCGACCAGGACAGCCGTGGGCGCCAGCCGGTCCGCTGCGCGAAGAGCTCGCGGTACCGCCCGGCCTCCGCCGGACCGCCCGGATAGGTGCCCGCCAGCGCGCCGCACACCGAGAGGAAGGCCGCCGGCATCGTCGCGAGCTCCACCGCGCACCGCGTGGCGAATTGCTCCACCGCCCGCTGGTGCCGGCCGAACTGGACCGAGCCGGCCACCAGCGTCCCGTCGAACGAGCCCAGGTCGAGGTGGGTCGGCAGTCGGTCCGCCCGGTGAATCGTGGGGACCATCCCCATCCCGCGCAGGACCGTCGCCATCCGCTCGACGATCCTGGTGGTCCATCCCTTCGACGTGCCGTAGACGATCAGGATCCGCTCCATCGCGACCCTCCTTCAGGGCTCGCCTGAATCCTGCGGCCGCCGGGATGGAGCCGGGGTGAGATTCGCGTGAAGGGCCGCTGATCCGGTCCCCCCACCTCGCTCCGATCGCCATGCTCCCGTCGAGCCGTAGCGGCTCAGGTCAGCTCCGCCGGCCGTCCGTCCACGCCGGGGAGCGGCACGCCCAGCAGGGCCGCGAAGGTGGGCCCCAGGTCCATCGTCGAGAGCGGCTCCGCCAGTTCGCCCGGCCGGATGCCCGGGCCGGCCGCGACGAAGAATCCCTCCCGCCGGTGCTCCCCGGTCCTGCCGTACCGGTTGGTGCCCTCGACCACCCCGATCTTCGGCGACCGGGCCCGGACCGTTGCTCCCCGGCCGCCCCCGACCTGGGTGTTGCCGGTGCCGGCGGTGTCGTCCCACTCGACCAGCAGGTCGGGAAGGATGTCGAGGTGCTCCCCCGCGAGCAGGTCGCGGCTCCGGAGCACCCGGCGCACCAGCGGCCCGCCGGTCCGCTCGTCGGTGACGGCCAGGAGGTCGGCGGCCAGCTCGGCCTCGAACGCCTCCTGCTCCGCGCCGGGTGAGATCATCCCCCCGGGCTCGCGCCCCCGCAGGTTGAGCCGGATCCCGCTCACCGCCAGCCCGTTCATCAGGGGAAAGCAGCGACTCCGCTGGTCGCCTTCCGACACTCGCGCGTGCCACGGGCCCGGCGACGGGGGTGCCGGCCTCGATGCGGGCCGCCCGAGGAGGGCCCGCACCGCGCCCTGGGTACCCTGGGGAAGCGCCCGCCACACCCGGCGGAGCGCTGCCCGGTGCAGCGGCGCCCGCGCCGGGGCGGGGGAGGGCTCGGTGACGCCCAGCCGGACCA
>JAICEH010000062.1 GCA_025924275.1 Gemmatimonadales bacterium
ACCAGGGCGACCGGGCCCGGCTCGCACGCGCCCTGGGCGTGAAGGGCGGCCGGGAAGAGGCAGAGGAGGGCAAGCGGGAGGAGGTGGCGGAGCAAGGGCCCAGGGGTTGTGAGTCGCGAGCCAGGAGTCAGGAGTCGGGAACGGGGTGTGCCGAGTCGGCGGTCGGGAGAAGGGTAACCCCGGCCGGGTCGAGCCGGACCGGAGGTCCCGCATACGGTCCACGGCGCGTGACTCGCGACTCGCGACTCGTGACTCTTGCGCCCCCGGGCTCCCGCCTCCTATTTCCCTCCGGCCGGCGCGTCCGTCCGTCCACCCCCTCCACCCGCGCCCGCCGCAAGGACCGAACGCGATGACGTACGTGATCACCGAAGCCTGCATCGGCGTCAAGGACCGCGCCTGTGTGGACGTCTGTCCGGTGGACTGCATCTACGAGGGCGAGGACCAGCTCTACATCCATCCCGACGAGTGCATCGACTGCGGCGCCTGCGAACCGGAGTGCCCGGTGACGGCGATCTATCCCGAGGAGGACGTGCCGCCGGCGATGCAGGCGTACACCGCGAAGAACCGCGAGGTGTTCGAGAGCGACACGCCGCCGGGGAGGCCGCAGAAGTAGCCGCACCCCGGGGGCCGCGCGCCCGCCGGGGCCGGACGGAGGAAGCCCCCGTCGCCTGTACTTCTGGCCGCGGCGGCGGGGGCCCTTGGAGGAAGAAAGCTGCGTGCGGTGTCGGGGACTGACCCCCGAGCGGATCCGCACACCCTATTAGACGCCCGAGGGGGGAGGATGGTTTCACACCCCCCCGGCCCTCCGCAGGAACTCCGCCATCTCCCTGGTCACCGCCTCCGGTTGCTCGACCGGGGTCAGGTGACCCGCGTCCGGGATGACCCGGAGCTCGGCCCCCGGCAGGGCCGCGACCATCGCCTCGGCCTCCGCGGGCGGGGTGATCGCATCCTCCGCCCCCACCAGCACCAGCACCGGCACCTCGAGCGTCGGGAGGAGCGGCCGGTTGTCGGGCCGGTCCCGCATCGCCGCGAGCGCGCCGGCGATGCCCGCCACGGGCGTCCGCCGGATCATCGACTCCACCTGGGCCACCAGCTCCGGCCGGCGCTTCGCGGTGGCGGGGGCCAGGAGCTTGGGGAGCATCTGTTCCGCGATGGCGCCCGCCCCCCGGTCCCGCACCAGCTGGATGCCGGCGTCCCGTCCGCGTCGCCCCTCCTCCGAATCGGCGGCAGCGCGCGTGTCCACCAGGATCAGGCCGGCCAGGCGCGCGGGATGCCGGCGGGCGAACTCGAGGGCGACGTAGCCCCCCATCGAGAACCCGCAGACCACGGCGCGATCCTCGCCCAGGGCGTCGAGGAGCCCCGCCATGTCGTCGGCCCAGGTCGCCATCGAGTAGCCCAGATCGGGGGCGTCCGACCGGCCGAAGCCGCGGAGGTCCGGCGCGATGCGTCGCGCGCCGTGCAGGTGGGCCACCTGGTGTGCCCAGATGGTGCGGTCGAGCGGGTACCCGTGGATGAAGAGCACCGCCGGGCCCTCGCCCTCGACCGCCACCGAGAGCTCGACGCCGTGCACCGTGAGCCGGCTCGCGCCGTCGCCTCCCTCACTCCCGAAGAGCCCCCGGATGACGGCGGGCACCGGCACCGGCCGCCCCTTCCGGTCCACGCAGACGAAGACGAATTCCGCCGCGGCGAGGAGGCGGTCGTCACCGAGGCGGCGGGCCGACTGCCGCATCGTGAAGCTGGTCCGACCCACGTGGGTGACGAGCTGCTCGAAGCGGAGCACGTCGCCGGGGAAGGCCGCGGCGAGGTATTCCACCGAGGTCCGGCGGACCGCTGGCCAGGCGCTCGCCTGCTGGAAGGCGTCCATCCCCGGCCCCTCGGCCAGGCTGTCCCACCGGGCCCGCTCGAACAGGCGCACGAAGGCCGCGTGGTTCAGGTGGCCGAAAGCGTCGCAGTCGTCGGGGTAGATGCGGAGGTCGATGGGCACGGGGCGGGGAGCGGGGCGCGGGGCGCGGGGAACGGGGAACGGGGTCGAGGTCTCAAGGTTGGTCAGCGGCGGCAGGGGCACAAGTCCGCCCACCCGGGCTCTTGACCCGACCCTCCGTCGCGGGCGACTTCTTCCCCGCTCGCTGCTCCCTGCTCCCAGCTCCCCGCTCGCGAGGTACCCATGCCCCCCAAGACCGAGTACATCCGCCACGCCAGCCGCCTGGTGCGGAAGCTCCAGATGGCGGCCGAGATGGGCGAGCCGGCCACCCCGGACAAGGAACTCTGGAAGACCCTCTGGAAGGCGCTGGACGAGATCGCCGACGGCCTGGAGCAGGCCTCCAAGCGGGAGTGAGCGGGGGAGGGCGCGGGGGATCAGGCGGGTGCATCCATCGATACACCATCGCGGCATCATCCATACAGTGTAGCGACACTGCCCTAAAGTTGCGCCCGCCAAGGGAATGGGGAGAGTATTCCTTCGTGCCTTCACGACCCCGTTCGAGCCCGCCCGGTGGCCCGGCGCGCCGGCCGGCCCCCTCCGTCCACCCCTCGGCCCCGGCCGAGGTGCCGGAGGGAATCCGCCTCATCCGGGACCGGAAGGCGCTCGAGGACCTCCTGGGCGAGTGGGAGCGCGAGCCCCTCCTCGCGGTGGACACCGAGGCCGCGAGCTTCCACCGCTACCACGACCGGGTCTACCTCATCCAGCTCTCCAGCCGGACCGAGACGGCCGTGGTCGATCCCCTGGCGGTCGAGGAGCTCGGCGCGCTGGGCGAGCGGCTCGCGGATCCGGCCATCGAAGTCGTCTTCCACGACGCCGACTACGACCTCCGGCTGCTCGACCGGCAGTACGGCTTCCGGCCCACGCGGCTGTTCGACACCCGCATCGCCGCGCAGTTCCTGAACGAGCCCGGGGTGGGGCTCGCGGCCCTGCTGGAGAAGTACGCCGGGGTGCGCCTCGACAAGAAGTACCAGCGCGCCGACTGGTCGGCCCGGCCGCTCAAGCGCGAGATGATCCAGTACGCCGCCCACGACACCGCCCACCTCGCGGCCCTCCGGGACCTGCTCCGGGACCGGCTGGAGCAGGCGGGCCGGCTGGCCTGGGCGGAGGAGGAGTTCGGGCTGCTCGAGTCGGTGCGCTGGACGCCGGCGGAGGAGGGGGACCTCGCCTTCCTCCGCCTGAAGGGGGCGAAGGCCCTCCGGGGCCGCCCGCTGGCGATCCTGCGCGAGGTGTACGACTGGCGGGAGGCGACGGCCAGGCGGCTCGACCGCGCCTCGTTCCGGATCATCGGCAACGAGGCCCTCTTCGCCATCGCGGAGAAGCCGCCCCAGTCGGTCGAGGCACTGGCCGCGATGGCCGGGGTCGGAAGCGAGCTGGTGGCGCGGCGGGGCAAGGAGCTGCTCGCCGCCGTGCGGCGGGGACTCGAGCTGCCGGAAGACCAGCTCCCGCGGGTCCCGCGGGGGCCGCGGCACAAGCCCGACCCGGCCTACGAGGCCCGGCTGGAGCAGCTCAAGGCGGTGCGGAACCGGCTGGCCGGGAAGCTCGACCTGGCGCCGGGGGTGCTGTGCCCCAACGGGACGCTCGAGGCCATCGCGCGGGCGCAGCCGGCCTCGCTCGAGGCGCTGGCGGCGGTGGAGGGCGTCCGGAAGTGGCAGGTGGAGGCGTTGGGGAGGGACCTGCTCGCGGCACTGCCCGCCCCGGCGGCCGCGTCGTAGTTCGCCGCGGTGGAGCGCTAGAACCCCAGGAACGCCCGGATCCGCGGGTCGATCTTCTCCGGGGTCCAGTAGGGTTCCCACACGATCTGCACGTCGACCGAATTCACCCCATCCAGGTTCGCCACCGTCTCCCGGACGTCGGTGGTGATCTCGGGCCCCGCGGGACATCCCGGGGACGTGAGCGTCATGTTCACGACCACCGCCCCCGCCTCGTCCACCTCGATGTCGTAGACCAGGCCCAGGTCCACGATGTTGAGGTTGAGCTCGGGGTCCTTCACCCCGCGGAGCGCCTTGCGGACCACGTCGGGGGAGGGGGGGGAGGTGGCGGCGGTCATGCCGACGAATCTAGTCGGGGAACGGGGAGCGGGGAGCGGGGAACGGGAAAGGCATCCGGACGGGACGCTCCGTGCCGGCTCGCGGGGCCTCCCCCGCCAGGCAGGTCCCGCTCCCCGCTCCCCGTTCCCCGCTCCCCTTCAACAGCTCGCCTGCGACGCCACCACCCCGCACCGCTCCACCGCCGTCACCACTGCATCCGCCACGGCCGCGCGCCGCTCCCGCATCAGGGTGAGCGAGTGGCGCCGGGTGGCCGCGAGGCCCCGGTTGGTCAGGAAGACGACGAACAGGTCCCGCGCCGGATCGATCCAGAGCTGGGTCCCGGTCCACCCGGTGTGGCCGTAGGCCGCGTCCGAGGTGAGCGCCCCGAAGGCCGACGGCGCGGCCTCCCGGTCGGGGGTGTCCCAGCCGAGCAGCCGGGTCCCCGCCCGGGCATCCCGCGCGAGAAAGCTATCCAGCGTGGTAGCTTCCGCGAACCGGGCCCCGCCGGTGGCGCCGCCGCGGAGCCAGGTCTGCGCGTAGCGCGCCAGGTCGGCCCCGGTGGCGAAGAGCCCCGCGTGCCCGGCCACCCCGCCCAGCCGCCGCGCCGACGGATCCTGCACCACGCCGCGGAGCGGCCCGCCGTGGTCCGTGCCGCCCGGCGCCGCCCGGCGCCGCTGGGCGGGCAGGGGATTGAACAGGGTGTTCGCCATCCCGATCGGCTCGAAGACCTCGCGGCGCGCGAGCACGTCGAGCGGCGCGCCGCCCGCCGCCTCGAGCACCAGCCCGAGGACGATCGCGTTGAGGTCGCTGTAGCGGGGCACCTCGCCCGGCGTGAAGAGCAGGCTGTCGGCCAGCACCAGCGCCAGCGCCTCCGCCCGCGTGGCCGCGCGCCGCTGGAGGTTGATCGCCGGCCGGAGCCCGCTGGTGTGGTTGAGCAGCATCCGCACCGTGACGGCGCCCTTCACCCCGCCGCCGAAGGCGGGCACGTAGCGCCCCACCGGCGCGTCGAGGTCGAGCTCGCCCCGCTCGGCGAGCCGGAGGGCCACCGGCATCGTCGCCACCACCTTGGTGAGCGAGGCCAGGTCCCAGAGGGTGGAGTCGGGGTGGGGTGCCGCCGCACGGCGGTCGAGGGTGAGCCGGCCGTAGGCCTTCCGGTAGAGGATGGTGTCGCGGCGGCCCACGAGCAGCACCGCCCCGGGGTAGACCCCCCGCCGGATCCCTTCGCGCACCGCGGCGTCGGCCGCGCGGAAGGACTGGGCCTGGGCGGGAACCGGGGTGGCCAGGACGGCCAGGACGGCCAGGACGGCTGAGACGGCTGAGGCGGCTCGGCGTGCGGCCGGGCCGCCGTGGCCGTTCCGGCCACCACCTCTCCTCATCGCCGCGGCTCCCGCAGCAACCCGAGCGGGAGGTCGTAGAGCAGCCGCAGGGTGCGGCGGTCGCGCGCGGACGGCGCGTCCACCCGGGTGGCCTCGTACATCGCATCCACCGAGTCGGCCGAGTGGGGCAGCCCCATCACGTGGCCGATCTCGTGCATCGCGACCGCCACCCGGGCCTCGCGCGGGAGCGGCTGGCCGTGCTCGCTCCGGAGCGCCAGGATCACCCGCGCCCGGTAGATCGCCCCCCGCGAATCCCAGAAGAGGTCGGTCTGCCCGGCCCGCCGGAAGGCGAACTGCGGCACCCAGCTCACCACCACGTCCGCTGCCCCGGTGTCGGGCACCTCGGCCAGCCGGCGGGGCGCCGGCGCCCACCGGCCGATGGCCTCCCGCACCTCGTCGGCGTAGGCCGGGTGCCACCCCTCCGGATGGCCCCCGTCGAAGGCGTAGCGGATCGGGTCGTCGCCATCGCCCCAGCGCCGCACCGCGGAGTCGCTCACCAGGAAGAGCGAGTCGAGGTAGGTGCTCCCGCCCAGGGTGATCAGGCGCTCGCGCGCGGCCCGCCGGGCGGCGAGATCGGGGGGCGGGACCTCGGGGCGGGAGCCGGCGCTCGCCGCACCGGAGGGCCGGACGGCGGAAGGCCCGGACGCCGGTGCCCCCGCGTCACCCGGGCCGGGGCGGAGGGCGTCGGCGAGCAGGAGTCCGCCCAGTCCGAGGACGGCAGCGAGGAGCGGGAGCGGCGGTCGGGCCGTGGTCTCTAGCAGGATAGACGCCGCGGCCACGGGCAGGTGGCGCCCCGGGACGGGACCGGGCTACCATTGCCGCCGGCCGCAGCCGGCGGCCCGGTGGCTCGGCGGCAGACGGAGGAGGGAGGACGGCATCCGCATCGGTTCGGGGTTCGCGCGCGCGGTGGTGCGCTGGCGCTGGCTGGTGGTCGCCGCCTGGGCGGTGGCCGGGGTGGTGGCGGCCGCCGTGGCCCCGCGCACGGTGCAGTTGCTCAACATCCGCGGCGGCAGCGACCGTCCCAGCGAGGCGATCGTGGCCGAGCGGATGGTGCAGGAGCGGTTCGACCGCCCGCTCGGCGAGTTCTTCGCGGTGGTGGTCGAGGGCCCCGCCCCGTTCGACACCGCCGGCCGGCCCGCGGAGGTGCTCGCCGCCCTGGCCGGTGCGCTCCGCTCGGAACAGTACGTGAGCGGCGTCATCACCTGGCGCGACGCCGCCGAGCCGGTGTTCCGGAGCGCGGACCGGCGCCGGACCTTCTTCCTCGCGGCCCTCTCGGTGCCGGGGCCGGAGGCGGGGGCATACGTGGAGGGCGCCCGGGCGGCGCTGCGGAGCGCCCTGGTCCGCCAGCCCGACGGCGACCAGTACCGCGTCACCGTCACCGGCCGCGCGCCGCTCGACCTCGACGTCCGCACCGTGAGCGCCGAGGACAGCCGCCGGGCCGAGCTCCGGCTCCTCCCCCTCACCCTCGTCATCCTGGTCCTGGCCTTCGGGGCGCTGGTGGCGGCCCTCCTGCCGCTCGCCGTGGGCTTCCTCGCGATCACCGTGGCCCTGGCGATCATCGGGCTCATCGCGCGGGTCACCCCGGTGTCGGTCTTCGTCCTCAACATGACGACGATGATCGGCCTCGGCGTGGGGATCGACTACTCCCTGCTGGTGGTGACGCGCTTCCGCGAGGAGCTCAAGCGGGGCATCCGGCGGACCGAGGCGGCGCTCCGCACCATGCGCACCGCGGGCGAGGCGGTGGTCACCTCGGGGCTCACGGTGATGGTGGGCTTCGCCGCCCTCCTCCTCACGCCGCTGGTCGAGACCCGGAGCGTGGGGCTTGGCGGGCTGGTCGTGGTGGCGACGGCGATCCTCCTCTGCGTGACGCTCCTCCCGGCGCTCCTCGCGATCGTGGGCCGGAACATCGACCTCCCGCGCGGGCTCGCCCGCCGGCTGGCCTGGTACCACGCGCCGCTCCTGTGGGAGAAGTGGGCCCGGGGCCTGCAGCGCCACCCGCGCCGCGCCCTGGCCCTGGGCGGCCTCGCCATCGCCGTCCTCACCGCCCCGCTCCTCTTCCTCCGGATCGGGCTCCCCTCGCGGCACTGGTGGCCGACCGCGGCGGAGTCGGGCCGCGGCCTCGAGCTGCTCCAGGAGATGGGGGCCGGCGGCGTGATCCTGCCGCTCCGCGTGGTGCTCGAGGTGCCCGAGGGCGAGCGCGCCGCCGGGGCCGCGCGGCTCCGGGGACTCCGGCGGCTCTCCGACACGCTGGCCGCCGACCCGCGGGTCAAGCAGGTCCGGAGCCTGGTGACGCTCCGGCCCGGCCTCTCCCTGCTGGAGTACTCCCTGCTCTACGGCGACCGGGAACGGGCCCGCGCCGACCTGGGCGACTTCGTGGACGCCTACCTGAGCCGCGACGGCCGGGTGACGCTGCTGGACGTGGTGCCCGCCGACTCGGTGAGCCTGGGCGGCGTGATGGGGCTGGTGCGCGACGTCCGCGCGCTGGCCGACTCCGGCGTCCGCGGGCTGGCCGGGGCCGAGGTCCACGTGGGCGGGTACGTCGCGGCCTCGGTGGACTTCCAGGACGACCTGCTGGGCCGGTTCCCGCTGATGGTGGCGCTCATCCTCGCGGCCACCGCGGTGATGCTGGGCATCGCCTTCCGCTCGGTGCTGGTGCCCCTCAAGGCCATCGTGATGAACAGCCTCTCGGTGGCGGCCACCTTCGGGCTCATCGTCCTGGTCTTCCAGCACGGCCTGGGCGGAAGCCTGCTCGGGCTCGACGGGCCCACCGACGCGATCTTCGTGGTGGTGCCCGTGCTGGTGTTCGCGGTGGTCTTCGGGCTGTCGATGGACTACGAGGTCTTCCTGCTCAGCCGGATCAAGGAGGCCTACGACCGGACCGGCCGGAGCGACGAGGCGACGATGGAGGGCCTGTCGGCCACGGCGTCGGTGATCACCTCCGCCGCCCTGATCATGATCCTGGTGTTCGGGGCGTTCGCCTTCGCGCGGGTGCTGGTGGTGCAGTTCCTGGGGTTCGGGCTCGCGGTCGCGGTGCTGCTCGATGCGACCCTCATCCGGATGGTCCTCGTCCCCGCCTTCATGCAGGTGGCGGGGCGGTGGAACTGGTGGCCGGGGAAGGGGTGGCGGGGGAGGGAGGACGGCTGAGGGCGGCTGGGGGCGGTTGAGGACGGCTGGGGGCGGCTGAGGGCGGCTGGGGCGGCTGCCGTCCTCAGCCGTCCTCAGCCGTCCTAGGCCGTCCTACTTCGCCTCCCGCCAGTTCGCGCCCGTCCCCACGTCCACCACCAGCGGCACGTCGAGCCGCGCCGCGCCCTCCATCTCCTCCCGCACCAGCGTGGCGATCGCCCCCACCTCCGCGGGCGGCGCCTCCAGCACCAGCTCGTCGTGCACCTGGAGCAGCAGCCGGGCCTCGCGGCGCTCGTCCCCGAGCCGCCGGTGGAGCGCGACCATCGCGCGCTTGATCAGGTCGGCGGCCGAACCCTGCAGCGGGGTGTTCTGTGCGGTGCGCTCGGCGAAGGCGCGGATGTTGAAATTCTTCGCATGGATGTCGGGAATGTACCGGCGGCGCCCGAAGAGGGTCTCCACGTATCCCTGCCGGCGGGCCAACTCCACCTGCCGGTCGAGGTACGCCCGCACCCCGGCGAAGCGCTCGAAGTACTGCGTGATGAACGCCTTCGCCTCGTCCTGCGTGATCCCGAGCTGCTTCGAGAGCGCGAACGGGCCCTGCCCATAGAGGGTGCCGAAGTTGATCGTCTTGGCGCGGGCGCGCATCTCCGGCGTCACCGCCTCGTGCCCGACGCCGAAGATGATGGCGGCGGTCTCGCGGTGGATGTCGCCGCCGGCCCGGAAGGCGGCCACGAACGCCGGGTCGCCGGAGAGGTGGGCCATCAGGCGGAGCTCGATCTGCGAATAGTCGGCCGCCACGAAGAGCCACCCCGCCTCGGGGATGAAGCCCCGCCGGATCGCCTCGCCCCGCGCGGTGCGCACCGGGATGTTCTGCAGGTTCGGGTCCGACGAGGAGAGTCGCCCGGTGGCGGCGCCGGTCTGGTTGAAGCTGGTGTGGATCCGGCCGGTGGCGCGGTTCACCCGCTGGGGCAGCACGTCCACGTAGGTGGAGCGGAGCTTCTGCACCTCGCGGTACTCGAGCAGGAGGCGCGGCACCTCGTGGCCCTCGGCCGCGAGCAGCTCGAGCACCTCCGCGTCGGTGCTGGGGCCGGTCTTGGTCCGCTTGAGCACCGGGAGCCCCTGCTTCTCGAAGAGGATCGCGGCGAGCTGCTTCGGGGAGTTGAGGTTGAACGACTCGCCGGCGGCGGCCTGGATCAGGCCCTCGAGCCGCGCCATCTCGGCGGCGAACTCGGTCGACAGCCGGGCGAAGAGCCCGGCGTCGATCCGGATGCCGGCCCACTCCATGTCCACCAGCACCGGCACCAGCGGCTGCTCGAGCTGCTCCAGCAGGGCTGCCAGCCGGTGCTCCTCGAGCTGCGGCTGGAAGATCTCGCGGAGCGCCAGCACCGTGGCGCTGTCCGCTCCGCAATAGGCGGCCGCCTCCTCCACCGGGACCTCGGC